>JAIBAF010000130.1 GCA_019695335.1 bacterium | reverse complement strand
GATTATTTTTTTGCCGTAGTTTACTGAAAAAATCTTTCAAAATTTCAGAACATTTTGCTTCCATAATTCCCGTTACCAGTTCAACCCGATGATTTAATCGTTCGTCCTGAACTATATTATAGAGAGATGAGCACGCACCGGTTTTCAGATCCTGAGCGCCGTACACTACCGTACTGATCCGCGATAGAACAATGGCGCCTGCGCACATTGCGCAAGGCTCCAGTGTGACGTACAAAGTCGCACCGGTCAGCCATTTGCTGCCAATCGTTGCTACGGCTGACGTGATCGCAATCATCTCGGCATGGGCTGTCGGATCCTGCAGCATTTCGATCTGGTTATGCCCGCGCCCGACAATCCGGTTTTCAAATACAATCACGGCTCCAACGGGAATTTCATTTTTTTCGTACGCTTTTTCAGCTTCTTTGTAAGCAAAGGTCATCCATGCTTCATGCTGAGTCATACGGCTCCTTTTTTTTAACGCGGCATGATAAAAAAAAGCCGGATCAAAAACAAATTATTTGCTTCTTAAATGATGTTTGAAGTAATTTTCACTGTTTCGCCAACAAATTACGGATGGTTTGTTAAATAATGCTCGGTATTATTCAACGTTTTCTAAAGACCTGAGGAGGAACGTATGAAAATCCTGAAAGAATTCAAAGAATTTGCGTCCAGAGGTAATGTAGTGGATCTTGCGGTCGGTATCATCATCGGCAGCGCGTTTGGTAAAATCGTATCGTCACTCGTTGGGGACATCATGCTGCCCCCGATCGGCCTAGCTATCGGCGGACTCAATTTCACCGCACTGAAATGGATTTTGAAATCGGCTGAATACGATGCCGCAGGAAAAATGATTGCTGAACCAGTAACGCTCAATTACGGCAACTTCATTCAAACCGGCATCGATTTTATTATCATTGCCTTCGCTGTCTTTCTGGTTGTCAAAATAATGAATTCAATGAAAAAACAATCGGAAGCGGTACAAGCTCCGCCCAAGCAGGAACTTTTACTTGCTGAAATTCGCGATTTGTTAAAAAAATAAATAAAGTTACCATCTACCGGAGATTATCATGAAAAGTTTATTACACGCATTGCTTTTCTTTATAGCTGGTTTTTATTCCGCCACAGCTCAAGACACTACTAAAACATGGAAGACCGGCGGCGCCGTCGGGGTCAATCTCAGCCAAGTCGGATTAAAAAACTGGTCGGCCGGCGGTGAAAATTCTCTCGCCGTCAACGGGCTTATCACGCTATTTGCCAATATGAAAAAAGATAAAATTAGCTGGGACAATACGCTCGATCTCGGTTACGGCATCATCAAACAAGGCGATAATCCTTTCAGAAAAAGCGATGACAAAATTATTCTTACATCCAAATTTGGCCGCGAAGCCGTTGGTCACTGGAGTTACAGCGCTTTGTTCGATTTTCGTACGCAATTTGCCAAAGGCTTCGATTACAATACTACTCCTAAAACTTTGATTTCAGAATTTATGTCACCGGCATATATCACCCTATCGCTTGGTGCGGAATATAAACCCAATGACAATTTCTTTACTTTGATCTCGCCCATCACCGGCAAATCTACGATCGTTCTCAGCGATACGCTTTCAGATGCCGGCGCTTACGGCGTCAAAAAAGGCGACCATATACGTAATGAATTCGGATGTTTGATTAACAGCGCATATAAACGTAAAGTGATGGAAGGTATCGACTTTCAAACCAAACTGAACCTATTCTCCAGTTATAAAGACATCAAACACATCGATGTAAACTGGGAAAATTTATTGCTTATGAAAGTCAACAAATACGTAAGCTCTAGCGTCTCGACACAGTTGATTTATGACAACGACATCAAAGACACGGATGGAAAAGCTAAGTGGCAGTTTAAAGAAGTTATTGCCGTAGGGTTGTTATATAATTTTTAAAAGTTCGGCCGTTTTGATGAACGTTTGAACCGAAACATGACACTTATGGTAATGAGAAGCCCGCATCCGAAGCCGATCCATAACCACATCATACTCGGATTGAAATGGATCGGTTTCGGGTTGCCCCACAATGTAAATGAAGCCCAATAGTGCGGTGAACGTTTCAATTCGTGTGCTGTTTCCAAGTAGTGTAATTTAGCTCGCCGCAAAGCTTCCGCGCGTGAGAAACCTTTATTGAGATTCTCGTAAAAAATATTCAAAACAGAACTGGTTGCTTCATCTTCTGCAGGCCAGAATGACATCAAAAGACTGGCGGCACCGGCAAATGAAAACGCCTGATTGAATCCGATAAATCCTTCGCCCGATGTCAGCGTTCCAAGACCGGTTTTGCAGCCGCTCAATGAAACCAGGTCCGCGTCCAATTTTAAATTATAGACTTCGTGAACGTACAGCCATTCATCGGATCGGATAGAATCGATGGTATTCCATAATGCAATTTTTGAATACAAAGGTTCCGCGTCAGAGACCAACGCATGCGTTGCAAATTCCAATATTTTGTACTCACCGCCTTTGGCTGTCAATCTATCTTTCGTACTTCTTTCATTTTCAAAATAATCCGAACGACCAAAAACCGCCGCAGCTTTTTGTACTTGCTCTGTTGCGAATTCCAGTGCAGGCAATTCAGGAAACTGAGTTACAGCAAAACCTCCGTAATTCAAAGGCGCTTTCGATTCACGTTGCAAACGGTCGATAAATAGCCCGGTTGAAACGGAATAAGCCACAGGGTAATCGTGCAGAATATATCGCGAATCAGAATAACTTTGCCCCTTTTTAGTAACCAGCATTTCAAATGGCAACTGATACAAGACACCGTCGGGAATGATAATTAATGTTTTTTCTTTTGACAAAAATGGCTCAACGGGTTGAAAAAACTTTCGATAAAGACGGTTTAAATCGTTAATGGAGATATTATTATTATCCGT
>JAIBAF010000129.1 GCA_019695335.1 bacterium | reverse complement strand
CGTTATTGGCTATGACGAAACCAAACATCAAATTATCATGCACGATCCGACTGTGGCTAATGACCATGCCGTAGCGTATGATGATTTTTTGAGAGAATGGAAACAAAGCGGCAACGAATGCGCCATTGTCGTTCCTTTTGATAAAAACATCATCGTAACGGAAGGACCGATCACTACCAACAAAGCCGTTGAAACCAAATGGTCCGGCGATAAAGCTATGGGTGATCATAATTATGACAAAGCTGTTGGATTATTCAGAGAAGCATTGCAGTTGCTGCCAAATTACGAAGGTGCGCTGGAAGGTATTATGCTTGTTCATTTGGCGAAAGATGAAACGGACAAAGCCACGGCCGTACTGGACACGTTATTACAACTCAATCCCAACAGTGTTGATCTCGTTCTGCGTAACGCCAGCCTGCTCTTGTCGCAATATGATTATGATAAAGTACTCCAAGTGATGAAAAAAGCGAAGCAATTAGACGAGTCCAATATCAATAATTATATTTTTACGGCAAGCGCGCTTTTTGCACAAAAAAAATACGATGAAGCCATTGCCGAAATCAAACAAGCGGTCAAGATCAACCCGCTCACTTCCGGACCGCGAACAATCCTGGCCGGTTTTTTGGCCGAAATCGATGATTTCGATCAGGCGTATGAACAGGCAAAACTGGCCATTAAATATGAACCGGAAAATGTGGGCAATTACCTGACGCTCAGCGGCATTTATCAGAACGAAATTAATTACCGTTTTCTTACATCTGAGAAAAAATCGAAATTGATCAGGAAAATTCTGGAATCCACAGATGTGATCAAACAAACCAATCCCGGATTTCCCAATCTGGATCAATTGTATGCCGACGTATATGTGCTGGGCGATATGTTCGTGCTGGCCGATTCGCTCTACGATGAAAATATCAAAAAATTCCCAGATGAGAACGGGACCTATAATAATTATGCTTGGTACTTAGCTACAGAAAACACGCGATTGAATGAAGCCGAAAAGATGTCGATCAAGTCGATAGAATTGTCACAACGCAATCCATATTATTTCGACACGCTTGGATGGATTCATTTCAAAATGGCGATGGCGTATAGGCAAGCCGGTAAAAAAGATTCAGCCGAAGCTTATTTCAGTAAGGCTGAATCCGAATTGAAAGCGACGATCGCGTATGATGTATACAGCGATTTTGCTTATCGCCATTTGGGAGTTGTGTATGAGCAATGGGGCAAACAGGATTTGGCAAAAGCACAGTTTGATATTGCCATCGCTATGCTGCCTAATAAAGCGCGAATATTTACTGAAATTGCTCAGGATTGTGAAGAGGCAGCCTTATATGATCGTGCGATTGAATTTTATCTTCTGGCATTAGAACAAAAATCAAATTCAGACTATGCAGCATACCGGCTTGCTTATTTGATGGCGCGTACAGGGAAAGACCCGGCCTCGGCTATGAAATGGATTGACCGAGCGATTGAATTGGATTCATCTAACTTTCTGTATACCGGCGTGAAAGGTATTATTTACTACAAACAAAAGGATCTGCCATCCGCTATGAAGCTCCTCGAAGAAACAGTTAAACAACAGGCCGGTTATTTTGATAAAGAAGCAGCTGTCAATCATTATTATCTTGGATTAGTTTATCGGGATTTGAAACGCAGTGCCGACAGCCGCAAACAATTTTCAGAATACATCAAGCGGGCCCCTTTTGGTGAATTGGTCGCAGAGGTCAGAAAATTGCTTCAAACGTTGTAACACAGAAAACTCAAGTCGCTTTAGGGAGTGAATTAATCCCAATATGGCCTTGACTTTTTTAGCCTCAAAGGATATATTGGGCACTCTTTTTTGGATATCTGTTCTTTTTTGATGAACCGATACAATTTTTTGATGTTTATAGCTGAATTAAAGTAACTACCGGAGGATTTTCTGGAATGATTAAAAACAAAAATATGAGACTGGGCATTATTCTCGTATGCGTTGCTTTGTCTCTTTATGCATTGTGGCCCACGTTTAAATTTTACGGTCTGACGGATTCAGAGAAACAAGATCTGCAAAAGACGGCGGAAGGAACCAAACAACTCCACGATCTTCAAGGCAAGTCTATCAATCTCGGACTCGATTTGAAGGGGGGGATTCACTTGGTCATGGAAGCGGACGTAGTGACGTTGTTCGAAACGCTCGCCAAAACCAAAGATGCTGCATTTACAAAACTTTTCGAAGAGGCTTCGACGGAATATCGCCAACATCCGGACTTGAGTTTTACCACGATTTTGGAAAAACATTTTGCTGATGCTAAAGTGCCGATGGTAAATTACTGGGGTGAAAAACATAAAGACGATGCCGGCGTAATTAAATATCTGAACGAAGAAGCAAAAGATGCCGTCGATCGTGCACAACAGATTATTCGTAATCGTGTTGATCAATTCGGCGTGAGCGAGCCGACGATTCAGAAACAAGGCGATCACCGAATTATTGTTGAATTGCCTGGTATCGAAGACCCTGCTCAGGCAAAAAATCTGATTCAACAGACGGCGTTACTTGAATTCAAACTCGTACGTGATCCCCAAGATGCATCGAATGTATTTGAAAAACTGGATGCTTTTTTTGCAAAAAATGACAGCCTAACTAAGACAATTGCGGCGATGGATACTTCTGCGCCCGATACAACGAAAAAAGAACAAACATCCGGCTTGACCGCAGAATTGCAGAAAGCAGAAAAAGATTCTACAAACAGAGATTCAACTGCCGCCGGAATCACCAACGCCCGTCCTTTTACACAATATTTACATGGACAGCAGATTGGGCAAACCGGTTATGATTTTTATATCGAAGAAAAAAATGTAGATTTCATCAAATCGCTTGTTTACACCAAAGTCGGCGATCATTTCAAAATCAAACCTGAAATTCAAGCCGTGATCGGCGAGAGCAATGATATTATCTTCAGTTCCAAGCCGGTTTTTGAAGGATACTACGCTATTTACATTTTGAAAAAAGCAGCAGAACTTTCAGGAGCCGTCATTACCGAGGCTAAGCAGGATATTTACCAGGGAATGGATCCGGGTCTGGCCGGACGCCCGATCGTGACATTGAAAATGACGGACGAAGGCTCAAAGCGCTGGGCTATCATCACGGGTGCTAATGTAGGAAAACGCAT
>JAIBAF010000128.1 GCA_019695335.1 bacterium | reverse complement strand
ACGCTTTTCAATAATCGCATACGCGTTACAGCCGTCACTCATGATGAAATCAAAAACGGAAATTATGACGCCGTATTGATTGCATTTACGGGATATCGGAGTACGTTCTTATTTGATCTTTATGACATATTCTTGCGCGAACCTGATTTGTCACGTTACCAGATTAACTTGGTCACAGAAACAACCGCCGACGGTAAAACTATTGCGTCACCGCGTTCATTGACTGCCGGAAAAAATTTCTTCCGCATGGATGCAACTAATCCGAATGAAGGAACAAATTTTGTAAAGCTGCTGGAATTTGTATATGGATTTATGTCGACACGCGAAATCGGCGATAAACAAGCTTACGCTCAATTTGTACATCAGGCCGAAGAAGAACTCGGTCTTGGTGTGTGGCTCTTTTCCGTTCCATCGCTGTCGTATTTCCGTACGCAATTTAATTCGCAAAGTATCGATCTGTACGGCGTTGCGTCACAATTATCAACGATTGAAAAATGGAAAGAGCAGAAAAAATAATTATCGTATGGCTGCTATGGGTTTCAGGAGTTTGTGCTCAGACCATCGATGTATTCGTAGTTGAAAAACCGCAAACGTTACGGTTGCTGAATCGGTACGAACAATCGCTGGGTGAATCGGAAATCTCAAAGCTTTATTTGTTTATGCCATTTGAGATACTACGCTCACGAGTTATTATGAGCGACGGTTTTACCACGGCTATGAAAGTTCGTAATGGCACGGACGATTATTTTATTTTAACTGACTCACCCGGAAAACCGATCAACTTAGAATCTGCCGGTAGCTTCAAAGTCATTTATCAAGTACTCAAACTGAATGACACGGTTTTGGTTCGGCATCCAATCGATTTACTCCAAGGAACTGAGCCAGGAAAAACTGTTACGGGTGTTATCAACCAAAACGAACCGGCTATCCGTTTTTTTAAAGCCGGTAACTGGACTTATGTACGAACATTCAAAGGAACAGGATGGGTAAGGATTGAAAAAGACGGCTATTCTTTTTTACATGAACCTTCATCTAAAAAACAACCGATTGATATTGAATCGCTGCTTCAACCGATCATCGCCGAATCAAATACCGTTCTAAAAAAACTTTTTACTGTTTTAAATCGCCAGAATGCTACGGATAAAAGTATCCCGCAGTGGCGGGTTCAAAAAGTACAAAAGAAAATTATTTGTACGCTTTCGCCGTCGGATTGGAGCCACACGTTCACCGAGTCAAGAAACTTGTTACACCGTGAGATCGCTAATGTTCTCTTGGGAATACCGTGTAAAACAAGATTGACTGATTCGGCAATTGAAATTACTATTTATTAACTGCCGCGAAATGAAAAACAAGCTTCTTGAACATGGATACAGCGTTGCGGCGGTTGGTGTAGTTTTGTTCGCTGCCGCATGGATACTCAGAGCTCCGGCCTATTCAATTCAATATCCGTCCGATCCATTGCTTAGTGAATTAGCCAAAATCGATTCCCTTCAACCCGAAAAACCGCTGCATCGTGCTCTTCTCAAGGAAAGCCTCGATGCATTTTATCCTGATCAATCTACAAGAAATGATTCGCTGATCAATGCTTTCATTCGCTGGCGACGCGACACGTACATTGCAACTATTGAATCAGCACGGATCGATCTGGAATGGAGTTGGAAAAAATTTTACAGCCTCACACAGATGTATGGTATGTTCATTGTCGCATTTGTAGTCGTGATCGCTTCGATTTATTTCGGATCTCCTGCTATAGGATTGTATCAATTTATCCGTAATAATCGCAACCGGTCATCAGATGCCCGCCGATGGAACGAGGCTTGTAATATTGTTTTTGGAAAAACTCCCGGTCACCGATCTCACGCCGTGCGCCAAATTGCTTCGTTTAAATTGAAGTGGCTTTTGAAAGGAATTGCCTATGCTGTTTTATTTTCACCGGCGTATGTAGTCGCCTACTCATTCAAAACAAACTTTGAAACAGATTCATTGATTTTTCTTATAGCGCTTGGCTTCGGAACTAACGGACTTTTAATCACCAGCGCGTACAAGTTTTTTACAATTCTTACATCGGAAAGCCGGAAGGGTTACGTTGAAACAGCTCGCGTCAAAGGCCTTTCCGACGATTATGCGCATCTTCCGTTTCAAGTTGTACTGCAGCCTGGAAAATATTTTTCGAATCACGTGGCCGGCCATATCTATAAACAGGCGTTATTCCAATATCGACCATCGCTGAAAGAGCTTGCCTCATTTGTCGTAACCGGACTGGTCATCATCGAAATGGCTCTTAATATTCAAGGCCACCTCGGGTATGAATTATTAAAAAATACTTTATACAAAAATTGGGACGTTGTGATTGTAATCATTTTTGGAATTTTTTTGTTGGTAAAATTAACCGAAGCGGCGGCCGATATATGGCATGAACATGAAATAAATCGATATGAAAACCAACGTACTTGATCTTGTTTTAAATTCATTCAGAAAATCCGAAAATGTATGGCTACTTGGATGGCTTACCGGAGTAGTCGTCGTATGGACGTGGGATTATTTTTTTTTGAATACACCGGCTTTACGCCAGATTGAATCTGCATTTTTGAATACAGGTATCGTTTCGCTTTTGGCCGTTTTTCTTGCTCTAACGTGGAGCTGGCCTATGGCCATAATATTGCATTTTATAAAAACCTATCGTTCCATTTATATCGCTACATCTTTTTTTCTTAACATCATCCGCTCGGTTCCTCAAATCATCGGCGTATTGATAGGATATACGGTTTTAACTTTTTTAATCGAACGCGAAATACTAGAGAGTTTCAATATCAAATTATTCTCTATGGCAGTAGTTATCAGTCTTTTTATTTTTTTGGAATTGTTTGACAGTTTGCAGGAACGTATTCGGTGGTTTCAACGGTCAGATTTTTATCCGGCTATGTTGGTAAGCGGTGTCCGGGAATCTCGTATCGTTCAGTATGACATCTTATGGAAAAACAGCCGAAGCCAGATCATTAATAAACTTATTGCCATGTTTGGAACAGCAATCTTTTTACAATGCAGTATCGATTTTATTATTTCAGTGGGGTTGTCGACTGAAGTCAGTTCACAAAATTTTCCGGCTACACTTGGAAGTTTACTCGCCAAAATGGATTCCAAAAAGGACATACTCGCGATCGGTAATTCATTGCTCAATCCGGAATATATTCCACGGCTTTTTACAACTCATTTACAAGGCGTCACTGTTGCATTTCTAATTGTATTTTCATTGATATCGGTTTATATGATTAACAAAGCTTACGCATTGA
>JAIBAF010000127.1 GCA_019695335.1 bacterium | reverse complement strand
ACCGAATGCGCTTCCGGTTATTATTGAATCTTCACTGACGCTGTCGTTTCCTTCCTAAAACCCCTGCGTCATGCAATTCAACGGAAATGATTTTTCATATCGAGAAATTATTCGTATTTCAAAGCTTTCACGGGATTCGCCGACGCCGTTTTGAACGCCTGATAACTGACCGTCACGACTGCAATCATCAGAGCGGCTAACGCTGCAATCAGAAACATATCGATACTGATATCAATTCGGTAAGCAAACTCCTGCAACCACTGTTTCATGGCATAATAAGCAACTGGAATGGCTATTACGTTAGCCGCAAGAACCAATAGCACAAACTCTTTGGTAAACAAACCGACCAGCTGTGGAACGGTGGCTCCGAGAACTTTCCGGACGCCGATTTCTTTGGTTCGTTTCTCAGCGCTGAAAGACGCAAGGCCAAGTAATCCAAGGCAAGCAATGCCGACGGCAAGAATAGAAAACACACTGAGCAATGAACGCTGTTTGATTTCGTTCCGATAAAGCGTGTCGTAACTTTGATCGAGAAATTTGTATTCAAACGGAAATTTAGGCGCCGCATTCATCCATGCTTTTTCGATTTGGGCAATGGCCGCCGGTACATCCTGACCTTTGATTTTTACGGCAATAACGCGATGATCGTCACGTATGGAAATAGCCAGAGGATCGATATCTTGTTTCAGCGATGAAAAATTGTAATCCGCGACAATGCCGATCACGGTCCGCCAGATCGAATCAGCTAAATTAATCTGAAACTGTTTGCCAATTGCTTCTTCCGGTTTCCACCCGAATGCCGCGGCCGCCTTTTCATTCAGCAGCATAGCCGAAGCATCTGTTCCGTACGATTCAGAAAAATCTCGACCGGCGATAATTTTCAATCCGAACGTTTTAACATAATCAAAATCCGTATACACCGTACGCATACGCGTAAAATCGCCGGGTTGATTTTTCAATTCAAACGCCATGTTATCATGAAAACCTCCCGGTTCGCCGGACATTAACGAAACGCTTTCGATCAACGATGACGGAAGCAACTGACGTTTGAAACTTTCACGATGTTCATAGATATCCCTGTTATTGACTGGTACGATGACGACATGATCTTGCTTGAATCCAAGATCTTTGGTTACTACAAAATCCATCTGACGGATCATGGCCATCGTCGCAATAATTAAAAATATCGAAATACTGAATTGGAAAACGACAAGGCTTTTCCATACTGAGCTTTTGCGAGCAGCTGATGCGCCTTTCAGAACGGCCGCCGGTTGAAACGCCGATAGGAAAAATGCCGGATAACTTCCTGCCAATAATCCAATGATCGTCATAAGTATCAGCGTTCCGGAGACCGTCGTACCAATATCGAGGCGGCTCCACGACAATTCTTTTCCGAGGAATGCATTCAAATAAGGAAGGGCCAATTCAGCCAGGCAAAACGCAATGACCATTGCGATCAGCGACAGCAGAATCGATTCGCCCAAAAATTGAATGATAAGATTTTGCCGGTAAGCACCCATAACTTTCCGAAGGCCGACTTCCTTCGCGCGTCCTGCCGACTTGGCCGTGGAGAGATTCATAAAATTCATGCAGGCGATCAGCAACAATAAAATCGAGACCGCTGCAAATATGTACAACGCCATTCGATCCCCGTGCTCTACAAGGTCATAGGACGTTTCTTTGTTTAAATAAATGGAGGCCAGCGGTTCAAGATCCAAATCCACCCGGCGGCCGGTTTTCTGAAAATTATCACCGAAATATTTATCCATAAACGCGGGAAATTTTTCAATCAACGATGGAACGTTCACCGAAGGATTGAGACGTACGTATGTAAAAAGCGAATTCGACCACCACATACCAAACCAGGGACGTTCTTTGAAAATATCGATGGATGCGACCCAGTCGAAATCCAAATGCGACGAAGCCGGCGCCGGACCAAATACTCCCGTGACTTTAAAATCATAACGATCTTCGTAACGGATGACTTTTCCGATCGGATCTTCCTGACCGAAATATTTTTCTGCCATTGCTTGTGAAATTACAACAGATGTTGGATCAGTCAGTACGGAAGAAGGATTTCCTTTGATGAGCGGATAAGAAAAAAAACTGAAGAAATTGGCGTCGGCAAAATAAAACTTTTTTTCCGAAAACGACTGTTGCCTGTAAGTGACTAATCCGTCATTGACCATGACGCGGGTGGCTTCCTCCACATCCGTCGGAAAATCCGTTCTCAATGCCGGCGCATACGGCGCCGACGTTACGCCGATTTTACGAATCTGGCTGTTGTCGTTCGCAACGCGCAATACACGGTATATGTTTTTTCCATGGGTATGGAAAGTATCAACTGACGTTTCGTGATACAGATATAGCAAGATCAGTAATACACAAGCCATACCGAATGAAAGTCCGAAAATATTGATCAGTGAGTATGCTTTGTGTTTAAATAAATTCCGAAATGCGATTTTTAAATAATTTTTTATCATCGTTTTAATTCCAAATTTGTCTATGTAAGAGTTATAGTGAGAATTTACTCGTATTTCAAAGCATGAATCGGATTTTCATTGGCAGCTTTCCATACCTGTGAGCTGATCGTAAGCAGCGCAACTATAAAAACTAATCCGTTTGATATAATCAAAGCCATGATCTCAACATCTACGTGAAAGGTATAAATACTGTCAAGCAGTGATTTCACCATGTAATAGCCCAAGGCATCGGCCAAGAGTACGGAAATTCCAAGCATGATGATGAATTCTTTATTGACTAAAGTCATAATATTGACAATGGAGGCTCCCATTACTTTACGAATGCCGATTTCCTTTGTTCTACGAGCAAGGCTGAGCGCCACGAGCGCAAAAAGGCCCATCGCTGCAATGATAATGGCCATTCCGGAAATCCATTGGAACATCCGGTTAATACCTTCACTGACCTGAGTCGATTCGGCGACAACGACGTCTTGAAAAAATCCGTCATAGGGAACTTCAGGAAACAATTTCTCCCATGTTGTTTGAAAAAATTTAGAACCCTCTTCCATAAAGCCGGGATTTAAGCGTATTTCAATAAATGCAAATACAGAAGGTTTGGCGACGCCAAAAACGACGGGCCTGATTGGCCGCCACAATCCTTCACTATAATAATCTTCCAGAACACCGACCACGCGATACGTTTTTTCAGCAATCACTAATGACTGTCCAACAGCATGAGCCCATCCCATTTCTTTCATCAGCGTTTCATTAATCAGGACCGATTCATCCCGATCGGTCGTGAACCGTTCTTCAAAGCTACGTCCTTCTTTCAGTTTCAACGACATGGTTTCTACATAATTAAAGCCAACGTTGAGGATGCGCGCTTCCCGTTCTTGGTCGGCACTGCGAACCGTACGGAGCGGACCTGAAAAATGAATGTGATTCTGACTCGCCGATATGCTGGCCACAGCCGGATGGTTTTTTATCGCATTTGTAAACACCTCGAATTGACTTTCGCTGGAAATCGGAATTCCAATTACCGAATCTTTTGCAAAACCAAGATCAAAATTTTTACTGAATT
>JAIBAF010000126.1 GCA_019695335.1 bacterium | reverse complement strand
CAAAATTCGCTTGCTTTCATTGACAAGGCATGCTTACACTAAGCTTCATTCTTCCAAAGCGATTCGTAAGGATATATGAAACTGGCTCAAAATCTGTATAAAATATTTTTGTTAAGTTTGTCGATAAGCCTGGCAGGATGCGTACCTGTAGTCATACCGCCGGCTGTCGTGACTGAAAAAATGTTCGATCTCAAACAATTTATGAGCGATCTGCGGTTTCTCTCAAACGATTTATTAGAAGGCCGTGAAGCAGGGACGCGCGGCGAAAAAATTGCGTCGTTGTATCTTGCCGGACAATTACAAAAAGCCGGAATTGCTCCGTTTGCGTACGACGGGGATTCGGATAGTTTGACGTATTTTCAAAAATTTGATGCAACGAAAGTAACGGTGCTGGGCAGTTCGGTCGTGTCAGTGTACGACAGTTCGACTAAGCATGAGAAACTGTACACCTACGGCGATTATTTTGCCAATTTTCATAATTTTCTTTTTGAATGCAGCACGGCCGGATCGTTTGTTTTTGCCGGTTACGGCATTACCGCGCCGGAATTCGGTTACGACGACTACAAAAACCTCAACGTCAAAGATAAAATCGTTTTGGTTTTTGACGGCGAACCTGAATCTGACGACGAGAAATTTTTTTATGGCCCGATTCCCAGTTCTTACTACAGCGCATTATTTTACAAACGTCATCGTGCGCGCGAGCTCGGCGCTAAGGCGCTGTTCGTGTTGGGCAATGAAACGCTTCTTGAAAAATGGAGCGAACTGGTCGGTTATTTCAAGGCGAGCCGGATTGAATTTTCGACGCCTGACCTGATGGCGGCCGATTCGACGCGGATACCGTTTTATTATGCGAACGAACTTTTTTTCAGATCCATATTGAATAATGGTCCTGTGCCGTACGACAGTTTACGGCATTTATTGATTGCCAAAAAAACCTTACCGGTATTTCCAATCTCAGGTACTTCGGCGCGAATATATGTTTCCGTGCAATATGTAAAAACGCAGGCCCAAAATGTGGTCGGTGTGATTCCGGGCATCGATCCCGTTTTGAAAAACGAATATGTGGCAATCGGAGCTCATTATGACCATTTAGGGATCGGTGCGGATCATGAAATATATAACGGTGCCGACGACGACGGCTCGGGTACCGTGACGGTTTTGGGAATGGCCCGCGCCATGGCCCGCTCTAAAACCAATAAACGTTCTGTGCTAGTGGTGTTTCACAGTGGTGAGGAAAAAGGATTGCTAGGTTCTGAATATATGACGGATGAAGACACGCGCAGGCCTTTTGAATTGTCGCAGATCGTGAGTCAATTGAATTTTGACATGGTCGGGCGTGGCCGTGCGGACAGCATTTACGTGATCGGCTCGGATCGTCTGAGCAGCGAACTCAAAAAACTGAATGAAGAAACCAATCGTGAATTGGGATTGTTTACTTTCGATTATTTATTTGACGACGATTTCGATCCCAACCGATTTTATTATCGCAGCGATCATTATAATTATGCCCGTTGGAATATACCGATCGTATTTTTCTTTGATGGCATGACAGATGATTACCACAAACCTGGCGACGATTTTGAAAAAATCAATTTTAAAAAAATTGAAAAGACCGCCAGCCTTGGATTTCATCTTGCGATGAAGATCTCGAATTTAGGACATCGGTTAAAACTGGATCATGCCGATCAATAACTTTATAGATGCTCAATCGTGTTGCAAAAGGCTGGCAAAAAAATTTATTGCAAGGTTGAGCACATTTGAAATATATTGTAGCGATACCACACGACCCGGGGTGAAAACGTTTCAACATCTCTCACATAGCTTACTTAATGACTGTAGTTGCGATTGACTGCCAGTAAAATTATTACGTCGGGAGGTCGTTTTATGAAAACCAATTCCTCCATTCCTCTTGCAAGCCGTTCCACTGAAGTCGCCAGGCTGACGCTCGCTCAAATTCCGCCCGAAACGCCATTGAGTGATATTTTCGGACAGGCATGCGAAATTTGCGCAGAAACCCTCGAAGTAGAAAGAGCCGGGATATGGCTGTTTATTGATGATCGTACAGTTCTGCGATGCGTCAATTTGTACGAGCGATCAAAGAAAACTCATTCGTCCGGGTTTGTGTTGAGGGTTGAAGATTTCCCTACCTATTTTGCATCGCTGTCTTTGCGCAAAGCCCTGCCGGCTGAAATTGCCGTTCATGAGCCGTGGACGTCGGAACTTGCTGAAACGTATATGCAGCCGTTGGGAATCAGTTCCATGCTGGATGCGGGTATTTTTGTGGAAAGTAAGTTAGTCGGCGTGGTGTGTCATGAGCACGTCGGGCAAAATCGTGAATGGACAACGGAGGATCGCGATTTTGCAGGTTCAGTGGCTGACCTGCTTGCGTTGCGCATTCAATCGGCCAAAGTCAGAGAGTTGCAGGATGCGTTTCAAACTCAGCAAGATCGGTTAGCTTCGCTCGAAAAAGAAGCGGCCTTATCGCAATTAGCTGCAGCCGTTTCGCACGATTTTCAAAATCTTCTGGCGATATTTCTTGGCCGCGGTGAATTAATAAGTCAATCTGACGCATCTCCGGATGTTAAAAAACAGGCGCAAGTTATTGTCGATACGGCTAAAAGAGGCAACGATCTTGTGAAGCAATTATTGGATTTTGCCAAACCCGTCAAGCACCATCCGTCGGTGATCGATCTTGATCAAACGGCTCACGAATTTATGCCGGTCATGCAGTCAGCCGTCGGTTCTCACCATACTTTGCAATGCGATAGCACCGGAGCGCTCGGCAAAGTGTTAATCGATAAAAATCAGTTTACGCGTCTCTTATTGAACATTGTCATCAATGCGCGTGATGCGATGCCTCAAGGAGGAAAAATCGATATACGGCTTTCCACGGTTGAACTGACGTACGATCAAGGCTACTCCGGTCGTTTTGTTCAACTCGAAGTGTCGGATAAAGGAATAGGTATTGACGAAAAAACCAAACAAAGAATATTCGAGCCGTTCTTTACGACCAAGACTCAAGGTACCGGCCTTGGATTGGCCATTGTCCGGCAAATCGTCGAGCGGACTGGCGGCTTTATACGCGTCGACAGCCATCCGGGCTTGGGAACTACTTTCCGTATGTTTTTTCCAAATATCGAAGCGAGTACAGGTGAAGCGCCTGTATTGATTCTTTCGCCGGAACCGGGCATGAAGACGGCTATATAGCTTTGAATTTTCTTGCGAGTTTAATTAATTATTATAATTTATGGCGCGGAATTAAGCCGCCATCGATGCGTTCTATAAAGTGCAAAAGTTCTTTGAAAAATGGGGACGAACTGGATTCGACGGGTTTAGGTCGCTAAGGATTGCGTGCCGAGCGTTTTCCGTGTGCTCGTAAACTAAACGGTAAACCAATAAACAACAACAACGCATACGCGTTGGCTGCCTAAGAGTTAATTCTCTGCAGTCCGTTTTAACTTACTTTCGTCTATCGAGGTTAGTTAAGACGTCATTTTGATAGACTAGCCAAGTGCCAATGCTCGGAGGCATAAGGCAAAAATCCCGCAAGGGATATCGAGCTCGCTTACCTGCTTTTGGTTCGCTTTTGATAGGTAAGTTAAAATAAAAAGCGGCGCTACGCACGTAGAGGTTTTTAGTAGCTTATTCTCGGACACGGGTTCAATTCCCGTCGTCTCCACATTTACAAAATTCACGATCTTCGGGTCGTGAATTTTT
>JAIBAF010000125.1 GCA_019695335.1 bacterium | reverse complement strand
GTGAATACGTTTCTCAATCCTTCAGGAGGAAGCGAAGCCAAACCTACGGAATTGATCCGTTCAACCAAAGATGAAAAGGAAGCCCAGATCCATCAACTGCAGGCTTTCTGGAAAATTCACGAAAAAGATGCGCCGCAAAAATTACAATCGCTTTGCAGCGTTGCATTGCAAAATGGCAATATTTTCGGCGAATTGGTTGAATCGGTAAAATCCTGCTCGCTCGGACAAATCAGTTCGGCGTTGTATCAAGTCGGTGGACAGTATAGAAGAAATATGTGATTTTTTAATGAACAATGAATAATAAGTAATACGAAATATGCAGACTATCATTCTTTTGACGGTTTCGAATATTTTTATGACCTTTGCCTGGTATGGGCATTTGAAGTATAAAGATTCGCCCATATGGCTGGCGATTTTGGCCAGTTGGGGAATTGCTTTTGCCGAGTATTGTTTTCAGGTTCCGGCTAATCGTTACGGGCACGGACAATTCAATGCAGCACAACTTAAAACAATGCAGGAAGTAATCACTCTCGTGACTTTCTGCGTTTTTTCGGTAACCTACCTTAAAGAAGAATTGAAATGGAATTACATCGTCGGGTTCGTTTTGATGATCGCGGCGGTGTTTTTCATTTTCAAAAAATGGTAATTCAAATTTAGCCACAGAGACTCAGAGATCTCTGAGTTCTTATTACAAAAAATTAGTGACTCCGTGTCTTGGTGGTAAAAAACTGACTCCCATGAACTCTGTCTGTTTTATTCTCGACGGAAACATGACAACCGTCGATTTTGCTTCCCGTTATTCTCCCACCACAACGGTTTTGGAATATCTTCGCAGTTTGCTCAATCATAAAGGCGTCAAGGAAGGATGCGCCGAAGGCGATTGCGGAGCATGTACGGTTGTCATCGGCGAGCCAAACGGCGTTGATAAAATCAGATACAAAGCAATCGATTCGTGTTTGTATTTCCTGCCCATGCTGCATGGTAAGCAGTTAATTACCGTTGAGAACCTGCAATCCAATGAAAAATTACATCCGGTTCAAGAAGCGATGGTCGAACATCACGGATCGCAATGCGGCTTTTGTACTCCCGGGTTTGTCATGTCGATGTTTGCACTATATAAAAATCATGATCATCCCTCGCGTGATATCATCGATGATGCAATGACGGGTAATCTTTGTCGGTGTACAGGTTATCGCTCGATTGTCGAAGCGGCGGCCCATGCGTGCGTCCATGAAAGAATCGATACTTTCACAAAAAATGAAATACACATTGCTGCGATGTTAAAAACTATCGAACATACGTCCTTGCATCTCCAAACGTCGCATCAAATTTATCGGCGTCCGGGTACGCTCGCCGAGGCTTTGCAATTTAAGGCCGAACATCCGCGAGCGCTGGTCATTTCCGGTGCGACCGATGTTGCGCTACGCGTGACGAAAAAACATGAACTGCTCGAAACGATCCTCGATATTTCTGGGTTGGACGAATTAAAAGAAACCGATGAAAATGACGATCATTTGATCATCGGCGCCGGGGTTTCGCTTAATGAAGTTGTGCTGCTGGTGAAATCTTTCCCAGCGTTGTATGATATTTTGAGCGTGTTCGGTTCGCCTCAAATTCGTAACGTTGCGACGTTCGGAGGTAATTTAGGAACGGCTTCGCCGATCGGCGATCTGTTACCGGTACTGATGGCGTACGATGCAAAGATCATTCTCGAAAGTCTGCACGGGCGAAGAAAAATCGCCATGGATCAATTCATCACCGGCTATCGTCAGACTGTCCGGCAAGAAGATGAATTGATCACAGCCATAAAAATTTCAAAACTTCCGAAAAATATCACAGTGCGCTCGTACAAAGTTTCTAAAAGAAAAGATTTAGATATATCGACGGTCAGTGGTGGATTCAGGTTGGAATTGGACACAGACGGGAAAGTAAAAAACATTTGTCTTGCCTATGGCGGAATGGCCGAAATGACTAAACGGGCACTGAAAACGGAACAGTTTCTAATAGGAAAAACATGGAGCCGTGAGAATGTCGAATCCGCGATGCCGCTTATCGATCTGGAATTTCGTCCAATTTCCGATGCGCGTTCCGGTGAAGAGTTTCGGAGAGTGGCCGCGAAGAATTTACTTTTGAAATTTTGGACAGAAACCAATTAACAATGAACAATGAATAATGACTAATAAAAAATCGAAAGAACCCGATATTGTTCATTGTTCATTAATCATTATCCATTTATGACATTTCCACATGAAAGCGCTATTAAGCACGTCACCGGCGAGGCGGTTTATATTGATGACATGCTGGTCAACGAACGGCTGCTGATCGGACGCGTTGTCTACAGTTCGCATGCGCATGCTCAAATAAAATCTTTTGATTTGACCGCGGCAAAGAAATTTCCGGGAGTGTATGCAGTGTTGTCTTACAATGATATTCCCGGTGTCAATCAAATGGGGCCGGTTGTTCATGATGAATGGTGTTTGGCTGAGAAAGAAGTGACGTTTGCAGGGCAAGCGATGTTTTTGATAGCCGCTGAAACGGACGAAGCTTGCCGGGAAGCGGAGAAACTCATTCGCGTTGAGTATGAACCGTTGGATGCGATTCTTGATATTGAAACGGCTATTCGAAAGAATACCCGACTGGGAGCTGAAAAAAAAATCGAAACCGGCGATGTGGAAAATGAATTCAAAAAATGTGCGCATACTATTTCTGGTACATTGAGTACGGGAGCACAGGAACATTGGTATTTGGAAATGCAGACGTGTTTGTGTGTTCCAGGTGAAAGCCGTGAAATAACGGCTTACAGCTCGACACAACATCCGAGCGAAACGCAAGCGATCGTTGCAGAAGTTTTAGGAATTCCCAAAAACGAAGTGGTTGTAGAAGTACGGAGGATGGGTGGCGGATTTGGCGGCAAAGAAACGCAGGCGAATCACGTTGCTGCATGGGCGGCGCTGTTATGCCGTGCGACGGGGAGACCGGTGAAAATACGATTATTCCGTGACGATGATCAAATCATGACCGGTAAGCGCCATCGGTTTCTCATCAAGTATGAAGCCGGATTTAACAATGACGGAAAAATTCAAGCGGTAAAATTTGAATTGAATTCAGACGCTGGCTCGGCAACGGATTTGTCGATGGCGATTTTGGAACGCGCCATGCTACACGCCGACAATGCGTATTATATACCGAATATGCGCGTAACGGGCCGTGCGTGGAAAACGAATTTACCGTCCAATACGGCTTTTCGCGGATTCGGAGGCCCGCAAGGCATGGCTACGATTGAACATGTCGTCGACTGCATTGCACGTTATCTGAAAAAAGATCCGGCAGAAATTCGATCCATGAATTTCTATGGGCTCCGTGATCGCAATATTACACATTACGGCGAAACCGTTGACAATAATCGATTGCCGATGCTGTACGAACAATTAATGCGATCTTCCGAATATGCTACACGGCGTGAAGCTGTCTTGGCATTTAATGCGACTAACGAATTTTACAAAAAAGGCATTGCAATGACGCCGGTAAAGTTCGGCATTTCGTTTACTACATCCTATCTCAATCAGGCCGGCGCACTTGTACACATATATAAAGACGGAACGATCCAGGTTAATCATGGCGGCACGGAAATGGGGCAAGGCTTACATACGAAAATCGCGCAAATTGCCGCCAAGGAATTGGGTGTGAGTTACGCACGCGTCAAAGTGACGGCCACGAATACTTCAAAAGTTCCCAACACTTCGGCTACAGCGGCTTCAGCCGGAACCGATCTCAACGGAATGGCTGTAAAAAATGCGACGGATATTTTGAAAATGCGTTTGTCAAAAATCGCCGCCGAAGTATTCAATGAAAAAGGTTACGATGCACGATCGTCAGCCGACGATATCGAATTTGAAAATGATTGGGTGTACGATCTGCGACATTTGGACAGGAAAATAAAATTTGAAGAG
>JAIBAF010000124.1 GCA_019695335.1 bacterium | reverse complement strand
GGTCTTGTATTATTTCAGTTTGGTACCGGCCCGATCAAAGGTTTTGCGTTAACGCTGATGATCGGTATTATTACCACGATATTTACAGGCGTATTCGTATCGCGAGTATTTATGGATTTGATTTATGAACGTGGAGCGATGGAGCGCGAGATGAGTATCGGAATGTCTCAGCGAACGCTGCAGACTCAACCTTAAATTATATTGAGTGAATAAGGAGAATATCGTTCATGGAACTTTTAGTTAATAAAAATTATCCCTTCGTTCAAAATCGCCGGACAGCTTATTTGATTTCCGGTAGCTTAGTAACGTTGAGTTTGTTATTATTTTTGTTTATCGGATTAAATTACGGCGTTGATTTTATCGGCGGTACTTCAATGGAAGTAAAGTTTCAACAGCCGGTTGAGCTGGATAAAATTCGCCACCTCATTTCAACGAAATTTGGCGCGGATCGCATTCAAAATTTTGGTTCGACTAATGATATTTTGATTCACGTACAGGAACAGCATGATAATGTTTCTACCGAAGTTTTGGACATGCTGAAGAAAAATTTTCAAGGCAATGATGTCGAAATGCGTTCCGTTAGCCAGGTTGGTCCTAAGATCGGGGATGAGTTAAAAATTTCTGCCGTCTGGGCAACGATCTGGGGACTTATTTTTATCGTGGTTTATTTGGCGTTACGATTTCACTGGAAATGGGGATTGGCTGCTGTCGTCGCTCTGGCCCACGACGTGATCATTACCCTGGGGCTTTTTGTTGCATTGCAATTAGAATTTTCATTAGCAGCCGTCGCTGCTTTTTTGACCATTGTCGGTTACTCGGTCAATGATACGATCGTAGTGTTTGACCGTATTCGTGAGAATACTCGCCTGATCAAACGTGGCGGAACATTTGAAGAAGTGGTTAATCGCAGCATCAACGAAACGTTGAGCCGGACTGTAATGACTTCCGTTTTGACACTACTGTCGGTGGCCGTGCTGTTGGCACTAGGTGGAGAAGTTATTCGCACATTTGCGTGGGCTTTGTTGGTTGGTATTATCGTCGGTACCTATTCGTCAGTTTATGTTGCCAGTCCGATTTTGATCGAATGGAAGGCCGGGGACGATCTCAAAGCAAAAATAAAATAATCAATAGAATCTTCGACGTACGTCAAGGTCTTAGCGAGGTAGCGTATGCAACTCAAAGTATCAGAAATGTCGGGTATTGTTATACTGGAAGTTCAGGGCAATATTATGGGAGGACCGGATGCTGCGCTGATCAATGATGAAATTCACAAATACATGTTGCAAGGCAAGAAAAATTTTGTCGTGAATATGCAGTCTATTGATCTGATCAATAGCTCGGGACTTGGCATTCTGATCAGTAATCTCACAACCGTAAAAAATAGCGGCGGCGATCTGAGACTGGCGCAGGCTTCGGATAAGATCAAACAAATTTTTCAGATTACAAAACTTTCTACGGTGTTTAAACACTACTCTACTATTGAAGACGCTGTAAAAAGTTTCGCATAAAAGTTTGGCATCTCACGAGTTCATTACGTAAGTTATGCCCAAAATCTGCAAAACAGGTTTTGGGTTGTTTTTTGTTCAATCCAAGCTAGATAATAGGGAAATCACATGGCAGTGCGCGTGATAATCGGCGCTCAATGGGGCGACGAGGGTAAGGGTAAAATTGTAGACTTGCTTTCAAGCAAGGCGGAAATCGTTGCGCGTTATCAGGGTGGAGCTAATGCCGGGCATACCATCTGTCACGGTTCTACAAAATATATTTTGCGCCTTATTCCATCCGGTATTTTGCATGAAGGTGTAAAGTGCATTTTAGGTAACGGGGTGGTGATCGACCCGATTGCTTTGTTTGAAGAAATGGACGGTTTGGAAAAAATGGGCATCAGAATGGAGGGGCGTCTGATGATTAGTCCCCATGCTCATATCATTTTGCCTTACCATAAACTGATTGACCAGGCGAAAGAAAAATATCTCGGTGAAAACCAAGTGGGTACGACAAAACGCGGGATCGGTCCAGCGTATCTTGACAAGATTGATCGTTGTGGAATTCGCGCAATTGATTTAATGGACCATTCGGTATTATATGATAAATTGAAAAGAAATGTCGAAGAAAAAAATAAAATTCTCAAAGCCTTCGGCGCTGAAGAATTAGAAATCGATCCGATCATTGCACAATTTACGGAATTAGGTAAACGATTACGTCCGCTGATTGGTGATGTGCCTATGTTTCTGGACCGTGCAATCAAAAACCAAAACGAAATTTTATTGGAAGGCGCTCAGGGTACTCTGTTGGACATTGATCACGGGACGTATCCCTTCGTTACGTCGTCGAATGCTACCAGTGGTGGGGCATGTACGGGACTAGGTATCGGCCCGTCTAAAATCAATCATGTCATGGGTGTCATCAAAGCTTATACTACACGAGTCGGTAATGGGCCTTTTCCGACAGAATTTGACGAGCCGTTCGGTTCCAAAGTGCGTGAACTGGGCGGAGAGTACGGAAGCGTGACCGGCAGACCACGCCGATGCGGTTGGCTCGATCTTGTGCAACTCCGTTACGCGACAATCGTCAACGGTATTGATGAGCTGGCTATAACCAAGCTGGATGTTTTGGATACTATTGATGAATTAAACGTCTGTACGGAGTATAAATTAGACGGAAAAGAAATAGACTATTTTGTGACGGACGGACGCGTACTCGACAGAATCGAACCTGTATATAAATCCATTCCAGGTTGGAAAGCGAATACATCGAAAGTTAAAAAATTTACCGACTTACCCAAAAATGCGCAAACCTATCTTCAATTTATTGAAAATTTTCTTGAGGGGCCGAAAATCAAAATCATTTCAGTCGGCCAAGATCGGGAAGAAACGTTGATACTTTAAAAATTTATGAGTGAGATCCAATTCGAACCGGTAATGGGACTTGAAGTCCATTGTCAACTACTGACGAAGACTAAAGCGTTCTGTTCGTGCAGCACACAATTTGGCGCCATGCCGAATACTCAAACGTGTCCGGTGTGTTTGGGACTGCCCGGTGCATTGCCTGTACTTAACAAGCGTGCGGTTGAATTTGCCATTCGCATGGGCTTAGCCACACACTGCGTCATTGCCAGTGAATCTATTTTTGCCCGGAAAAATTATTTTTATCCCGACCTGCCGAAAGGTTATCAAATTTCCCAATTTGATAAACCGCTTTGTGAACACGGTTGGCTTGAAGTTGAAATCGGCGAAACTGTCAAACGTATTGGCATCAAACGGATTCATCTCGAAGAAGATGCCGGTAAATCCATTCATGATGATGCTGTTACCGGCGGGCGTGGCACCTTTGTCGATTTGAATCGTTGCGGAACACCTCTGATTGAAATAGTGTCCGAAGCTGATTTTCGAAACACAGCAGAGGTGACGGCGTATTTGACAAAAATCCGTCAGATCGTACAGTATCTGGAGATATGCGATGGGAACATGGAAGAAGGCAGTTTGCGGTGTGATGCTAATATTTCAATCCGTCCTGCCGATCAAGTTCAATTTGGTACCAAGACCGAACTAAAGAATATGAATTCATTCAAAGCTGTTGAACGTGCTCTGCTCTATGAAATTGACCGCCAAACCCAATTAGTGAGCGGCGGAGGAAAAGTAGTACAACAAACTTTGCTATGGGACGACAATGCCGGTGAGTCACGTCCGATGCGTTCCAAAGAAGAAGCGCATGATTATCGATATTTTCCGGAACCCGATCTAGTTCCTTTACGGGTTACCAAAGAATGGATTGATACGATAGCTTCATCGCTATCGGAATTGCCCCAAGCACGCCGCGATCGATTTGTACGTGATTTTGCGATTCCGAAATACGATGCTGAAGTGTTGACCATGACGAAAGCCATGGCCAATTATTATGAAGAAGTGCTGAAACACATTAATGAACCGAAATTGGTCAGTAATTTTATTATGAGTGAAATGATGGCGGTTTTAAAAGAGCGAAAACAAGACGCCGATCAATTTGTAGTGAAGCCGGTACAAATGGGAGCGTTGTTGAAAATGGTAGTACAAAATACCATTAGCGGCAAAATTGCCAAAACCGTGTTTGAAGAAATGGGTAAGAGCGGCGAAGACCCGCAAAAGATAGTCGAACAAAAGGGGCTGATTCAAATTACGGATCGTTCAGAAATTGAAAAATTAGTTGACCAGATGTTTGAAAAAAATAAATCGCAAACCCAGGAATATTTATCCGGTAAGGAAGCGCTATTCGGGCATTTTGTCGGTGAAGTAATGAAATTGTCACGCGGCAAAGCCAATCCCAAAATGACTAATGAAGTTATTCGAGAGAAATTAAAAACGATGAAAAGCTGACAAATTGCTTGCGAAGGATTTTAGAAATCAATATCTTTGCCACGCTTTTGTAAAAACATGTTCGTTGAAATAGAAGCAGTTTAGG
>JAIBAF010000123.1 GCA_019695335.1 bacterium | reverse complement strand
ATTTTTTTTCGTCGGTAAAACTAAGCGAAAGAAATTTGAAAATCAATCGTAGATTGAAGACGAGGATATGTGTATTATTTTAATTGCTATAACGGCGTGCCTTGCGTAAAATAAGGTTGTTAAAAGTAAATTTTAAGAGGTTGTGCCATGAAAACCATATCCGTCCTGTTGCTGATGTTTGTTTCAGTTTCAGGTTTTTCGCAAGACTATGACGATGAATATGAAAAGATCATTAAAAAAGCTGAAAAAGTTGCATCGGAAGACGGCCAAAAGGTACTGGAAACGGGGCGCCGGATGACATTGGACAGCGCGTTGATTTTACCCGGCGGATGTTGGGATTACGCTAATGCGGTGTATTTACGCGCGGGTTACTCGTGGGGACAGCGTGAAGAAGTTTACAAGTCTGTGAAAGCCGGCCCGTACGCCGACGTCAGTAAAATTACCAAAGGCGATTGGCTGTATTATGTGAATCATTCTTACGGCAATATTGAGCACAGTGCAATTTTTGTCGACTGGCTCGATTATGAAAATAAAGTAGGTTTGATGCTGAGTTATGGCGGTGAAAACCGGCACGAACCGGCGCGATACCTTCCGTATGATTTGTCGAGTGTGTATGGCATCACGCGGCCCAATGCAAAAACTAACGAAAAAAAATCATCGACGAAAACAAACGTAGTTTCGGATAAAAACACCACTATCAAAGCAAACGTCAAGGATTCGTCTAAAACGGTTTCTACCAAAGCCATATCCGGCGTTACTTCAAATGGCATGAAAGTGGAAGCTTTCAAATTTGGCGCGGGCATAAATCAGATGGAGATCGTCGGCGAAGGCACAACATTTTCCGGCAACGCCGGGAAAGTGTACTGCTGGATGCGTGTATCCGGCGGCCAAGGACGTTTTGTGAAATTAAAATGGTATCACAACGGTGCTTTTATCGGTGATGTGCAATTGGATATCAAATATAATCCTATGCGGACATACGCTTATCGAACCGTGACCGGCCGCCAGGGAACGTGGACGGTGGAAGTTGTCGATGCCGCAGGCACGATCCTCCATTCAGCTAATTTTACTGTGAAATGATCGTTTCTTTGATTTGGGAAAAGATTTGGAGGTTTGACAAGTAATATTTATATTCTCTATGTCGTAGTATTTGATCCAAATTTATTTTTTCTGCTCTTAAAATATTTTCCGATGATTCAGCGAACCTTCAGGAGGCTTTATGAAATGCGCATGGTTTTTTGCTGCAGTCTTAATCGTTATCGGTTGTTCATCTAGTTCGGTTTTATTACAACCTAATTTGATGCCGTCGTCCGGAACGGAAGATGAAATGGCGTTGATTCAGCAAGGTATAAATCTTCATGACGAAGGAAAATATGATCAAGCGATTGTTTTGTATAACCAAGTATTGCAACGTAATCCTCATCACGTTATTGCTATGTCTGAAATTGCTTATTCCTATTTTGCCAAAGGGGATTTTCAAAAAAGCCTTGATTGGGGATTGAAAGCTTCCCAATATGATTCGCCGGCACTTTCCCATATATATATGATTATCGGCAATAGCTACGATAATATGGGAAAAGGCGATCTGGCCATTAAGGTTTTTGAAGACGCCATAAAGAAGTTTCCAGAGGAACAATTGCTTCATTATAATCTTGCTCTCGCTTATTATAGAAAGAAAAGACTGGATGATGCCATTGTGTCTCTCAAAAAATCCGTCCAGTTGCGCCCGACTCACGCCAGCAGCCATATGCTATTGGGACAATGCTGGTATTCGGCCGGATATACGATTCCTGCGATGTTGGCGTTCAGCGCATTTCTCGTATATGAACCTTATACGGAGCGTGCAAATCAAGCCCGTCAAAATCTGGGAGAAATTATGGGACGCTTCGTCACAGCGAAAGATTCAAAAAACATTAATATTAGTATTGATGCGCATTCAAGGGATGAGGAAGGAGATTTTAAAGGCATTGAATTGATGCTGGCCCTGGCCCGTTCCATGAGTATTGCCGCGAAGATTGATTCAAACAAAGCGGATAGCGAATTAATTATTAAAGAATATGAAACCATTTTAACAATGATGGGTGAGAATCCAAAAGAACCACACACAGGTTTTGCGTGGAAATTTTATGGAACTTTCTTTGCCGAATTGCATCGTCAAGGTCATACCCGGACCTATTGTTGCCACATGATGACTGAGAATAAAGATGACAATGTTAAGAAATGGTTAGCCGACCATCCATCCGAGTACCGTGCTTTTCTCGAATGGGTAAAAAATTATCAATGGGCTACGGATTAATCAATTGAGTTAAACGCACAACAAGTATGGAAAATAATATTGCCAATGAAGCATGTAAGAATTGTGGTAAACTGGGTGCCGAAGGAGGTTATATTGTACCTCTTTGTGCAGATTGCAGAACAACACTGTCCAATTTTCCGGTGCCAGCTTGGGTAAAGTGGACCTCGTTTTCGATTTTGCTTGTAGTAGGTTTTTCCGCTATCCAGTTTCCTGAAATTCTATCTACCGTGATTGCATTAAAGCGGGCTGAGAAAGCCGAAAAAAATCATGAGTATAAAACGGCCGCGATCGCCTATGCTTCAGTGACGGGTAAATATCCTAATGCAATGGAAGCCCAAGCCGGCTTGTGTCGGTCTTACTACTACAATGGAGAATTTGAAAAAACCTTTCAAACGTTTGAGATACTAAATGGAAAAGTCATTGATAATGATCTTTTGCCTGAATTGGATCGAATATATAATGAGTTGTCAGCATTGTATATACCTGCAGCAGATATCCAACCGTTGTATGCCAAGACTGATGTGATGCCTCCTTCGATGATGATAGATACATTGAGTCACTATCTTATGAAAAACCCAGACAATGTCTTTATTCGACTGGACCTAGCTAACCGTTTGTACGATGCTGAAGAATTTGAGCATGCTCTTGAGCTTATTCAACCAATAACCGATAGGTATCAGTCGCCAACGATATGGCTTTTCAAGGCGGCAATTCTGCGGGAACTTAAACGCTTTGATCTAGCTACGGACTATGTACACAAAGCGATTGAACAAAATCGCGAGAATGGAAGCGCATTTTCAGCGCTTGCCAGAATCGAGTTAAAACGGAAAAATGATGCTGAAGCAATACGGTATGCTGAACAAGCTAACGCATTGAGTCCCGATGAAGCAGTGGTCATCTATACCATGGCATTGATTTGTCACTACCAAGGCGATAAAAACTGTCGGGATGAATTCATGCGAAAGTTTGTCGCAATAAATGCAAAAAGTTACATCCAAACTCTTGATGATATTTTTGCAAATAAAAAGGTTTGGAGATAAACGAAAGGAAAAGATATGATTCCCGGTTTCGTTGTCGCATTGGCAACATTCCCAGGCGTTATAGTGCATGAATTTGCACACCAATTTTTTTGCCGGATCAGACGTGTAGCTGTTTTTGAAGTGGTTTATTTGAGAATCGGTAATCCGGTAGGATATGTAGTACACGAAATTCCTAAGTTTCCTTTAGATAATATTTGGATAGGTATCGGTCCTTTTTTCGTTAATACGATTATTGGAGCTTTAATTGCATTCCCATCATCGATTCAGGTCATTCAATTTCACGCCGGAAACTTTTTGGACTATTTTTTGGTTTGGCTTGGTGTTTCGGTTGCTATGCATGCCTTTCCAAGTACTGGAGACGCTAAAAGTATTTGGGAATCGACGTGGAAATCTGACGTAAGCTGGACTGTAAAAGCAATTGCTATACCCGTGGTGGGTTTGATCTATGCTGGGGCTGCTGGATCTGTTATTTGGTTAGATATGTTCTACGGCTTTGGGGTTGCTATGGGGATTCCGAATTTATTGGTTATGCTCTTGACATAAGTCAGGTTATTTTTCTCCAATCTATGATCATTCATCTTCCTTAAATCCTGCAACTTTTCCTTCCTTCATCTGTCTTATATACAAATCGTATAAATCCATTCTTAAGGTACATTCTATGCTAAAAAACATCGTTTTGATAGGCATCCGAAATCTGGGCAAAAACAAGTTGTTTTCATTTGTCAATGTTTTCGGTTTGTCTTTGAGTATGGCGGTTTGCCTTTTGATCATTGCTGTTATCCTGGACCAAAACAGCTTTGACCTTTTTCATCCTAATCCTGAAAATACTTATCGGGTCAATACGCTGGCGCTCAGAAAAAACGGTGGTACGGAATTATACGCTTCGACGCCTTTTCCTCTGGCGGCAATATTACAATCCGAACATCCGTTTATCGCCCAAAGCCTTCGCTTAAATCGTAGTTTGAGAGGTTCGATGGTCGTTGGCGAACGCAAATTAACGGTTGGTGGCTATTTTACAGAGCCGACTTTTTTTGCAATGTTCGGCTTTCAGCTTTCGGGGTGCGATGCGAATGTATTGAATGATCCTAAGACGCTGATTATATCGGAGGAGACGGCTGA
>JAIBAF010000122.1 GCA_019695335.1 bacterium | reverse complement strand
AACCGGATACCGTTGCCTTTAATTCGTCCAGTGTCGGCAAAGCATCGTTTCTGACGGCGGAAGATTTCATCGGTGTTATTTCCTGAGGTTTCGATTCAGCGGCCAATCCGGATGTCTTTGGTATGTTAGAATACTCGACAACCACTTCATGGCCATAAAGTTCACGGTGCCGTTCTATATATTTTTTTAAATCGGTAAAAACATCATTGATGCTCATGACTGAAATCTCAGGTGGAGAGCGTTAATAAAATAAAGATATGAAACAATACAATAAGCGCGACAATAAGCGCGTGAAGCTAAAAATAATCGTAAAGACTTTCAAGCGAAAGTTACGATTAAATCATTGAAAAATTCTCGTCATTATGTTATCTTTTGTCGGAATTAAATTGTCTTTATTTAACGCTGTCAATGCATGGCTAAAAAAAACTCTGGTAAAGAATCTTCTACAACATTTGAAACCTCTCTCAAAAAACTGGAGTCGATCGTAGAAGCGCTCGAAAGCGGCGACGTTGCGTTAGACGAGACGCTTTTGAAATTCGAAGAAGGCATGAAATTAGTTGAATATTGTCATACAAAACTCAATGAAGCTGAAAAAAAGCTCAAAATCCTGATCAAAGATAAAAACGGCAATCTCTCCGTCGAAGAAGAAGACGAATGAAAAAAATACAGCTTAAACATATCGCCCATGCACGCAGTGGCGACAAAGGTGACAGCTCCAATGTCGGTCTCATTGCTTATAAAAAAGAGCATTATGATTTACTGCGTGAAAAAGTTACTCCAAATGCGGTCAAACAACACTTCAAAAACATTTGTTTTGGAAATGTCGACCGGTTTGAAGTTCCCAATCTTCTGGCATTGAATTTTATTCTGCACGATTCACTAGGCGGAGGCGGCACAGAAAGCCTCAAAAACGATGCCCAAGGCAAAACCCACGGAATGGGTCTTCTCGAAATGGAAATTGAAGTTCCGGATGATTTTAAAATTTGATTTATCGAATCGTCATAAATCCAATCTGCTCGCCATTTTTTTACTGACCAATATCGTTTCATTTGAAAAAGAAAAAAAAATCACCGTCTCGATCGTCGCTTACCGTCAATCGCAAGAAAGAGCACGTCGAGATCAGCCTTGATAAAGACGTCGCACATCACAACAAAACGGCCGGTTTTGAACGGTACGAATTTGTTCACAATGCTTTACCTGAGCTTCATCTTAAAGATATTGATCCATCCGTAGATTTTCTAAACCGGCGTCTAAGCATTCCGTTGCTCATAACCGGCATGACGGGTGGATATGACGGCGCAGTGAAAATCAATGCCGGACTTGCAGAGGTGTGTGAATCAATGAAGATCGCCATGGGCGTTGGCAGCCAGCGCCAATTGATCGAAGACGATTCACAAATTGAAAGTTATCGTATTGCCAGAAAAAAAGCGCCTACGATTCCGATCATCGGCAATATTGGCGCAGCTCAAATCGCAAAAGGCATCCATGAACAAAATCTTCGTAAGATACTTGATATAATTGAAGCGAATGCAATCGCTGTTCACCTCAATGCACTTCAGGAAGCCGTGCAATACGAAGGCGATTTAAATTTTAAAGGCGTATTGTCCGGTATTGAACAATTGGTTTTGCGTCTGAATATTCCAGTCATTGTAAAAGAAACCGGCGCCGGCATTTCCTCTGAAGTAGCTCAACGATTGTACAATTCTGGAGTCCGGTATATTGACGTTTCGGGCGCCGGCGGTACGTCGTGGTCGGCGGTGGAATCATTCAGAAAGCGGCCGGGTGAAAAAACCACTCACGTCCAACGGCTTGCAAAAAAATTTTGGAATTGGGGAATTCCGACTGCCGACTGTATTGTTGAAACGTCTAAAATCCGCGATCTTTTCATTATCGCTTCCGGCGGCATTAAAGACGGAGTCGATATAGCCAAATCGCTCGCTCTCGGTGCATCGATGGCTGGAATGGCCAGACCGTTATTAAAAAAATTAATGAACGATGGCATAAAAGGATTATCAGACGAAATCGATTTTTTAAAAAAAGAATTATGTCTCGTGATGTTTCTGACCGGATCGGATACCATTACAACGTTAAAACAAAAAAAACTTATCCGCTATGACATGTGAAATTTTTACGTATTATAAAGTTTCTCCGGAAAAAGAATCGGAATATATTGATACGGCCCATCAATTAAGAGCCTTATTCATGGAGTTCCCGGAATGCATCAGTTACCGGATCTACCGATGCCTTGATGATAAACAAAAAAATATATGGATGGAATGGGGCCAGTTTACTTCCCATGAAGATTTTGAAAACATTTTTCAGCAAATTTTGACGTCGGACATCTTTAAAAAAACAGTTGTGTTTATTGCCGGTGGAATTGAAAGCCGCAAAACGGAGATATTTACCGAAGCATGAATTTTCAACTCATCACTCAAACTCAGCGCGATGCATGGAATGCTTTTATTGGCAAAGCTCCACACGGATCGGTCCTTCAATCTTTCGAATGGGGTGAAGTTAAAAGCGGTACTTGGAAATCCGTTTACGCTTGTGCGACTGATGATAATGGTCATTGGCTGGCGGCGGCGTTGATTCTCAAACGCGTATTACCGATGGGATTATCGATTTTTTATATTCCTCGCGGCCCGATTTTTAAGCGCTATGATCTCCAGCTCATTCAGTTTTTTTTCGACTCAATTCGCCAGTTGGCCAAACAAGAAAAAGTCATTGTGATCAAATGCGATCCGGAAATTCCGGAAACATCTGGGGACTGGATCAACGCGTTCAAGAATTCGGGTTTTTCTTATAATCAAGAAAATGTGCAGCCGCGCGGCACCATCATTTTGGATATTAAGCCTGAACCTGACGAATTATTAAAATCTTTTCATCACAAAACACGTTATAATATTAAACTGGCCGAGAAAAAAGGTGTAGTCGTTAAAGAAGAAAATTCAATTCAAGGTATTGATATATTTTACGATCTTTTTAAAGTTACAAGCGAACGTGATCAGTTCATGATTTTACACCGTTCGTATTTTCATCATTTATGGAAAACCCTTAGCCGCCACGATATGGCTACCGTATTTGTTGCGTATTTCGACCACAAACCTTTAGGCGCGATTTTTCAGACAGTATTCGGCTCGCGTATGACATATCTTTACGGCGCTTCATCCAATGAGCACCGTAATCTGATGCCCAATCATTTGATCCACTGGCAAGCTATTCTTTGGTCAAAGCAGCGTGGCGCAACGTCTTACGATTTTTGGGGAATTCCGTCTCATCCGGCGGAAGGACATCCTTTGTGGGGCGTTTACCGTTTCAAAAAAGGATTTTGCGAAACGGAAACGAAATGGATAGGAACGTATGAATGCATTTTGAATCCAGTGAAATATAAACTTTTTACAGCTATCGTACAAAAAGCCAAAACATCCATTCGCTTTTTGAAAACAGGCAAAATCAAAAGCTCGCTCGAAGAATAATTTTATGCTTTAATTTTTGGTACGTAATCCCGTGTGATGTGATGAGCCTCGTCATGCTGCTCTTTGTCCCGGGCAAAACGGATCATCATCACCGTACTGATTACCATCAGTCCAAAACCTACCAGAAAAGTATTACCGATTCCCACGCCTTCAATCAACATTGCGCCGACAAACGGGGCAACTATTCCGCGCATTCCCGTCAACATTGTATGAATACCCATGTAAATGCCCACTTGATTTTTCGGGGCAAACTCCATGACGCATAATTGCCAACTCAATTGTGCGCCGCTCATAGAAATTCCTTGCAAAACGCTCGCCAGATAAATCAACTTGAGGTCGGTTGCGAAATAGAACAACAATAAATTAATCGTCGGTAAAATGTTGAGAAGAAAACGGATTTTAATCACTCCATACTTGTCAATTTGTTTTCCCCAAAACGCAAACGTCAATAACATCACTGCCTGCGGGATTACGGTTACGGCTAAAATCGCTTCTTCATAATTGGCATTAATTCCGTACTGAACATCCGTCACGTAAATGGTTTTGACAGGATCGATCATTATTGCAGCAAATCCAAAAATTGCCCAGTACGCCATGAAAAACGCAAATGGTTTGTCTTGTTTCATTACACGGCGGAACTGCACTAACGGATGTTCCGGAGACGCCTGACCGTTGACCGGTGCCTCCTGTAATTTGATTTTACGAAATTCGCGAACTCCCCATATGCCCACGAGCCCGATGATCGGATAGACATAAATATAATTGTGACCATCGATATCAAGCATCAAACCGAAAATATATGAAGCGGCAACGAAAGCAAGGTTGAAAACGGTTCGGACAACGCCCATGATTTTTCCACGGCTGTCGTTGGGATAATTCGTGCGATAAATACTGGTTAAAATCGGCGTGTTGAGGGAATGAATGGCATAAGCCGCGCATAGAATCAGCGTAAACAACCATGATGAAGAAAAAAACACCGAGACGAGCGCAGTTAATATGAATAAAATCCGCGCGGCCATGTCCGGATAATAGACATAATCCATTTTGTTGGAACGTTCGGCGTGCGAAGCAAAAAAAATGCTGAAGAGAAGGCCAATATTAACGGCGCTGTAGAGCAGTGCTACTTC
>JAIBAF010000121.1 GCA_019695335.1 bacterium | reverse complement strand
TGGTGAGTGAAAGTTTTTGCCCTTTTTTGACGCGCAAGCGGTCCATCACATCTTGCAGCTGCAAATTTGAAACCGATTGACCGTTGATTTCCGTCAGCTTGTCTAACGGCTGCAAACCGGCTTCGGCCGCAGGTGTACCTGGGATGGGCGTAACGATTACAATATTACCTTTAACGTCGACGTCGATCGAAAGTAATTCCATCAATCCGATGCCTTCGTGCTCAGCGCCAGTAACTTCGGTAAGAAATCGGTTGAACTGGTCAGCCGTTAAAAGACGAATGGCCGGATCCCGCAGTTCACTCAACATGGCTTGGATGGTCTGGCGGGAATTTTTTCCAGATGTTAAATATTTTGCCGATATTTTTTTCCAGTCAGTGCCATGAAATGCCGTATCGTAATAATTGTCATTTACGGCTTGCCACGCTTCCCATACCAAGCTGTCCGTTTGGGCGCTAATTTTGGCGGTAATAAGTGTACACCATACAAGAATCCATGAGAATCCGCATTTCATAAGGACATCCATGTTAGTAAGCGTCGAAACGCTCAGTTTTTCAGCAATTTTAAAATCCTTTTAAGTTTTCGTCAAAATAAAGTTTGACAATTTTCACATTAATGAAATAAGAATTTTGATCGACTTTGAAATCGTCAAAATTGATGTCACCAAGCGTTATTGTTTGCAAGGCCTTTGTCGGATAGATCAGTTCAAATTGATCTTTTTTCAGAGTGACACGGGCCGGCATGTGAAAATCAGCAACATCGGCTTTCCATTGGTAAGACATCGAATTTTGATTGCCTTTTCGCATCAATGTGATTACCAAGGTTGGGATCGGTGCGTGGCGAAGATATTGATCGAAGATGTATGTTAAATCCGTTTTCGATTGCTGGTTTACATACGCGACAATATCTTCGGTGGTGATTGTCTTGTAATGAAAAGTCGTAGCAATGCCGCGAACAATGGCCCACCACGTCGAATCGTTATTGACCACATGCCGCAGCGTATTTAACATCAAAGCGCCTTTCGGATACATATCGCCGGAACCTTCGGAATTGACATTGTAGGTTCCGATGATCGGCGCGTCAAATTTGACGTCTTGCTTTTTGCCGTTGACGTAACGCTGGCCTGCGTCGTTTCCCCACATACATTCCGCATAGACGGCTTCGGCGTACGCGCCGAAACTTTCATGGATCCACATGTCGGCCAAATCTTTGGACGTCACGCTGTTGCCCCACCATTCGTGCGCCGATTCGTGAATAATAATAAAATCAAATTTGATTCCTTCCGGCGAGGAGCCGTAACCTTTGTATCCATTCAAAAATTTATTGCCATACGCCACCGCGCTCTGATGCTCCATCCCGAGGTGCGGCGATTCGACTAATTTGTACCCGTCGCGCTTGAAAGGATAGGGACCGAAATATTTTTCAAAACAGTCCATCATGCCGTGAACTTGCTTGAACTGCTCGCGCGCTTTTTTCTCATTTTCCGGCATCACATAATAATCCAGTGCGAGATCGCCATGCTTGTCTGAAAAGTGTGCGAATTCGCCGACGTTAAATGTGACATTATAATTATTGATCGGATAAGTCACTGCCCAATCGTACCGCGTCCAGTCTTTCAATTCTGTTACTTTGCGGAGACGGCCGTTGGAAATATCCGTCAATCCTTTCGGAACGGTGATGCTGATCATCATGCTGTCCGGTTCATCCGATTGATGATCCTTATTCGGCCACCATGAACTTGCGCCGAATCCCTGGCATGCTACAGCAACCCACGGTTTTCCGGTTGCGTCCGTGGCCCAGATAAATCCGCCATCCCACGGAGGATATTTGGCAACGGTCGGTTTGCCGTTGTAAGAAATTTTAATCGATTGAACGGAATTCTTTTTTACCGTTTCGGGAAATGTCACGAACACGGCGTTGAGTTCTCGCGTGAATGAAAGGGTCTTTCCTTTCCACTCGATTTTATCAATCATCAGATTATCGAACAAATCAACCTGCAACTGCGTGAAGTCCGTAACGGTTTTAAATGTAATGGTGTTGCTTCCGCTGATCGATTGCGTGGCCGGATCGATTTTGACGTCGAGATTATAATGTGTGACATCATAACATGTCCGTAGTGGCGTCAACATTCCGCGTAATGTATCAGTTCGCGTAAATTTTGTTTGCAGATCTTTCAATTGACTGAATGCAGCTGTCAAGGGCAGCAATAAGAGGATTGCAATCATACGTATTAACATAGACGATTCCTTAAGCTTGTTTTGGAGTTGTTTTCTTTAAAACGTTTAAAAAAATTCAGTGTGTTAAAACATAGTCGTCGAACAATGTTATTGCTCCCTTCGGCTCCGCTCAGGGAGCGATTATGGTCGTTGAGCGCAGTCGAAACGACCTCAAATTAAATCCAATTTACTTCAGCAGTGAGCTCGGATTGTACGTCGCCGGTATTGACCGTTCCGGCAGGTTCGAGCAGCATCATTTTACATTCATTTTTGGCAAAGGGCTTGTGTTCCACGCCTTTGGGAACGACGATCATTTCGCCGGGCTGCAGAATCACCTGCCGGTCACGAAAATCAATTCCTAACTCACCTTCTATGACGATAAACGCTTCATCGGTTTCAGCGTGGCTGTGCCAGACAAAATCGCCCTGGATTTTTACGAGTTTAATATGATAGTCATTCAACTGCCCGATGATTTTCGGTGACCAGTGTTCGGAAAATTTTGAAAATTTATCCTTGAAATTGACGACGTTCATACGTTCCTTTCCCGAAGTTATTCAAACGATGTCATTTTTTATGAAATAATAAGACGGGTTGATTGGAATAGTGCCATCCTTTACGGCAACGGCGCCATTAAGTTACACGATTTTTCCCGTCCGTCAATGAAGTTTTTTTTGCGTTAACGAACCCATCATGCCGCGCGACCGAATCGACCCTATTTTTCGGGTGCGCTGCAATTTCAAACCAACCAAGCAGAGGAGAGGAAATATGAAAATCCTTAAGTGGATAGGGGCGCTCGTCGTAGTGTGTGTCCTGATCATCGTGGGAGGGATAGTTTATCTCACATTCAGATACCCCGATGCCGGTTCCGTTCCGGATGTCAAAATCGAGGCCACGCAGGCGCGCCTGGAAAGAGGCGAATATGTGGCGAAGCATGTTGCCGTCTGTATCGATTGCCATTCGACACGCGATTGGAATTACTATGCCGGTCCGATCGTGCCCGGCAGTGAAGGCAAAGGCGGAGAGATTTTTGATGAGAACTTAGGTTTTCCGGGTAAGATCACCGCTAAAAATATTACGCCATCGGCTTTAGGCAATTGGAGTGACGGCGACGTGCTGCACGCGATTGTAGCCGGAGTGAATAAAAAAAATCAGGCGCTTTTTCCGATCATGCCGTATCCGAATTTCGCGCAGATGACGGAAGAAGATTTATATTCCGTTATTGCTTACATCCGCACGCTCAAACCTGTCGACAGTTCGGTGCCTGAAACGTCGCTGAATTTTCCGATGAATCTGATCGTCCGGTTGATCCCTAAAAAAACCGAAATCAGGAAAACACCTGTGGACACGGCCAATACGATCGAATATGGAAAATATTTAATGACTATTGCATCGTGCAGTGAATGCCATACTCCGCAAGATCACGGTAAACCGCTTCCCGGAAAAATATTGGCCGGCGGCATGGAGTTTATATTACCTTGGGGAACAATTCGCTCGGCGAATATCACACCTGACGTCGAGACAGGAATCGGAAGCTGGACGAAAGAACAGTTCGTCAATAAATTCAAGACGTTTGCAGGCGAGCAGGCACAGCAAATTCCGATGAAGCCGCCGTTCAATGAAAGTAATTTCAATACGCTCATGCCTTGGCTCATGTATTCCGGTATGAGCGAACGCGATCTCGGCGCGATCTATGAATATCTCCGCACCGTCGAACCGGTAAAAAATAAAATCGTAAAATATTCATCGGAAGGCGTCGTTATCAACGCTCAATAAATTTTAGAACGATAGCGGCGGATTAAAATAATTAGTCCGGCATTTGAGAAAATGCCGGATTTTTTATGGAAAAAAACCTTAATGAGGAGTGGAAATCCATAGTTTTTTGGCCGGTTTATTTCTTTTCTATCAATTCAAATATATTAATTCTATTGATTTGGAGAAGTTTGGGGCAATTGGCCTGACTTGTGCCTTATGGAATGAGGTTGTCAATTTGAAAGGTCAGAACAATGTCACAATTTGATTTTTTACAGGCGTTCGAAGCGGAAACCGACATCGCACTCGAACATTATTTGATAGAAGGTTCAGATTTTGATCTCAGCGATAAAAAAGTTCTGTGGAGGGACGATGCGGCGTCGATGAATGTGACCCGGCAGATGCCCGCGCTTGAATTAGGAAGGCTGGATGAATTTCAACAAATGTTTGTTACGGCCAATATGCCTGACTTCAAATCGCTTGAACACGATTTTGCCGGACTGATGCATTTGGAAATGCCGAAAGAGTTTGAACCGGTATTTGAAAAAATTTTAAAAGAACTCGAAGACGCCGTTGAGCGTGCACACGAATTGACGTCGGATATTGATGAAAAAACGTTGGCACTAACGTCGCAATACTCGTTTTAGACATACAATCCACTCAGTCCTGCCAAAACCG
>JAIBAF010000120.1 GCA_019695335.1 bacterium | reverse complement strand
TCAAAACCGGTGCGTACGCCGACGCCTATCGCGCGCTCGAATCGCAAAATGAAACATTGTTCAAAGAAAAAGAACAGACCATCCGCGAATTAGTCGGGGCGCTGAAGACCGGCGATCATGCGTCAGCGGTCGCCATTGAAAAACAATTGGATCTTTCTCAGGAACAGCAGAATGCTTTAAGAAAACAGGCGACCGACCTGATGATCCGCAACGATCCGGCGGCTAATACCAACGACACCAATTATATTTTTCTGAATTTCGTGATTCATTATTTGCCGGTCGGGCTGGTCGGATTGGTGATCGCGGCCATCTTTGCCGCATCGATGTCGTCGACGTCCGCCGAATTGAATTCGCTCGCGTCCACAACCGTGGTGGATGTATACAAACGGATGGTCAATAAAAACGCGAGTGAAAAACAATACGTCGTCGTCAGTAAATTAGCGACGGTGATGTGGGGAATCTTTGCGATCATTTTTGCGGAATATGCCAATCGTCTCGGCTCGCTGATCGAAGCGGTAAATATTCTCGGGTCGTTATTTTACGGAACGATTCTGGGAATTTTCTTATTGGCGTTTTATTGTAAATTCGTGCGGGGGACGGCGGCTTTTTATGCGGCGATTCTCGGAGAGATAGCGGTCGTGTGCTGTTTTATGTTTACTGAAATTTCATTTTTGTGGTACAATGTGATCGGATGTTTACTGACGATGGGACTGGCGCTGATGTTTAATTTATTCATTCCTAAAAATACAACACACGGATAATACAGCTTAACCGCATCATCCGTGTGCTATTTATATCCCTGCTTACATCTGCAATTTCTTCAAAATTCCGTCGATACGTTTTTTCTGATTTTCATCCGTCGTCATCTGCATTGCTTTTTTATAGTTTTCAACAGCAAGTTTCTTGTCGCCGGATTGATCGTAGCCGTCCGCTAAACTATCGTAGGCATTCCATGATTTCGGAAAGCGGCGTACGTTGACTTTGAATACTTCGACGGCTTCTTTGGTTTTTTTCTGGCCGAGTAACTGATAACCGTAGTTGTTAATTTCTGCTTCCGTTGCGGTTTCCAATGTCGCTTTGATCAGATCGTCCGCTTCTTTGGTTTTGCCCATTTGCGCCAGCACGCGGGCTTTCATTAATTGAGCATTTCCGCCGCCGCCGAATGCTATGGCCTTTTCAGCCCAGGTGAGCCCTTCTTCAAGATTAATATTGTATTGTACACAGAATCCGGCGGCTTGGTTCCAGCCCTGCCATGTGAATCCCGTAGTGTTACGCAATTCATTCCGAAGGTTAGCCAAAATAATTTGAGGCGTGTTCGTTTCGATTTTGAAAGGAACTTTTAATTTTTCCCAACGCAGATAAGCGATGGTTGAACTATAGGTCATTTCATCAAAACCGTAGCATAATCTTTCCTGGTGATCGTTCATTTTGACAGGCGTGGTTGTCACGCGCAGAGCGTCTTCAGCTTCATTGTACCAGAAACTTCCCCATGATTCGTGATTTTTACTGAATATGATGGTCCAGTCTTTTTCGGTAGGAATCATGTGAACGCCATACGTACCGGCGGCGAGAGGTTTTCCCTGTACGGTCACATCGTGATTAAAAGTAATCGTTGTATTGACATTTGCACCCGCGCGCCATGGCATAGGATTGCCTGAACCAAAACCGCCGGATGGAGCCAGTCCGTAAGGCACGAGGTCGCCCCATACTTTGCGTCCGTTAACGGCAGGGCTGCCGTAGTTAATCGTTATTGTCGTCAGACCGATTGTCTGCATCATCTCAGCGCGGGGGCTGGCCTCCGGCAGAGTGATGAGTTGCTGAGCGCTGGCGGCGTACGCCAACAAGCTCAACATCAAAGCCATTGTGAATAGTTTTTTCATAGATCCTCCTTTGATGGTAAGTGATTTAATTTTTTCTTCATGCGGCGTTATACTATTTACTGATCAGTATTATTTAGAAATTACGTGCGATTGCAAAAACTTTCGAATAGTTGCGTAAATTTTGATGCGTTCTTCACGTGTAAATCCTCCGTGGAAACCGCCCGGAATAGTCAGTAATTGATTGGGGACTTTGCAGCTGTCGAGCGCTTTGTGTAAACGGACCGCTTGATCATACGGCGCAATCCAATCAGAATCGCCGTGAATGGTCAGGATTGGGGGTAATCCCGGCCGTACATACTGAATTGGCGAGACCAGACGCGCAGTTGCTTTAGGGTCAGGCAGGTTACTCAACCACTCCACCGCAAAGGATTGCTGATTTTTGCCTTCAGAGACATCTACGACATCCGTAATGCCATACCAATTAATGATGGCCGCAACTTTCAATTCTTCCGTGCCGGAACATAGCTCATCAAGTCCGGTTGTAGCGGGCAAGATGCCTGTTGTCAGTGATAAATGTGAACCGGCCGATTCACCGGTAACGACCAGTTTGTTGACATCAAAATTATATTTTTTAGCGTTACGGATAACCCATCGAAGTGCGCAACGGCAATCGGCTACGGCTTTCGGAGCTGTAGAAGGTCCGGCACGGTAATTAACATTAACGGCCGCCCAGCCCATTTCCAAATACGGCAGAAAATGCAACACGGATACGTTTTTATCACCACCCATCCAACCTCCGCCATGAATGTATATAACCGTTGGAACAGGATTAGCGGCATCCGCATGGCGAGGTACGTAAACGTCAAGCTTGATTTCAATATTATCGGCAACCAGATACGTGACGTTCGGTACAACATAATACCGCCCGCCGATCTCGGCCGCCCACATAGACACATCAGATGTGGACGTTTGAGCTAAGACAACTCCAGAAGCTATCCATGCAAACCATACTAATAAAAAGAAACGTTTGTACATACTGTTAATTGGTATTATCAACTTTAAACGCGAGCTTCAATTTTTCCCACGTCAGAACGACATTGGCGCTGTTGTCGTTTTGTTTCTGAATGGCGAAAGCAAGGCGTTCCTGAAAATCGTTTGACTGCGGTTTGACTTTAACGCGCAACGCATCGTTCTCTTGTTTGTAACTGTAGCTGCCCCATGCTTTATAATCTTTGCTGAAAATCACGGTCCATTCACCGGAAGTCGGAATGGTATGTACGCCGTAGGTTCCGGCGGCCAGCGACTGGCCTTCGATCTTCACGGGTTTGGAAAATGAGATCGTCGTATTTTCATTCGCGCCCGTACGCCAGACTTCGTTGTAGGGGACTAATTTGCCCCATATTTCGCGGCCTTTGACGGAAGGGCTGGAATAGTTAACCACGATGTCATTGCCGTTCAGCGTTAAAGAGGCGGTCGCCGCCGGACTTGGGCGCGATCCTTTGTCCTGGGGGACCATTTCGACGATCGTCAGCGCAACGCACGCAATAGCCAAAAGAAATGAACGGGATATCATGACAGTCTCCTTGAATTTTTTTTGAAGTGATTAGGGTGAAGAATTGCGTCCTGTGATACGCTAACGAATTAAAAGAGTTGCAAAATTTTTCGTGACAATGGCGGCCTTTTATAATATATTCCGCGCGCGTTAATATACGATCATGACGGAAAAACGCTATCACACAACAAGGGCATTTTAAAGACAGGAAAAAATTTCAATGTCGAATGGCGATCTGAATAAGGAAATTTCCCGGCGGCGCACGCTGGCGATCATCTCGCATCCTGACGCGGGGAAAACCACGATGACGGAAAAGCTGTTATTATATTCCGGCGCGATCCAGCGTGCAGGCAATGTCACCGGCGGTAAACGCGCCACGACGACCTCCGACTGGATGGAGATCGAGCAGGAACGCGGGATTTCCGTTTCCTCGAGCGCGATGCGCGTGGAATACGGCGACGTGCTGTTGAATATTTTGGATACGCCCGGTCACCAGGATTTCAGTGAAGACACCTACCGTACACTCATGGCCGTCGATTGTGCGATCATGTTACTCGATGCGGCCAAAGGCGTCGAACCGCAAACGATCAAACTATTCAAAGTCTGCCGCGATCGCGGAATTCCGATCATTACATTCATTAATAAACTCGATCGGCCGGCGCTGAGCCCGTTTGAATTGCTCGACAACGTCGAATCCGTTCTCGGGATCGTGGCGGTGCCGATGAGTTGGCCGGTGGGCGACGGACAACAGTTCCGCGGCATCTACGAGCGTGCGGAAAAACATTTTCATTTTTTCGAACGTACGGTCGGCGGTATGTACAAAGCGCCCGTAACGATGGTCGATATTCATGACGCAAATGTGAAATCGTCGCTCGGCGAACAAGCGCATGCGAAACTCGTCGAGGATCTTGAACTGATCGAAAGCGCGTTGCCGCAATTCGATATGGATGCATTTTTGAAAGAAAAAATCACGCCGGTATTTTTCGGCAGCGCGTTGACCAACTTCGGCGTGGAGAATTTTCTGCAGTACGTTTGCAAACTCGCGCCGCAACCGCAGCCTCTGAATACGTCCGCCGGAGAAATTCAGCCGACGACCGAAAAATTTTCCTGCTTCGTTTATAAAGTTCAGGCGAATATGAACAAAGCGCATCGCGACCGGTTGTCGTTTGTCCGTATCGTGTCCGGCCGTTTCGAGCGCGGGATGATGGTCAAACATTTCCGCACCGATAAAGAAGTGAAACTCAATTATCCTTTCCAGATTTTCGGACGCGACCGCACGATTTTGGATGAAGCGTATCCGGGCGACGTGGTCGGATTGATCAATCCCGGGCTTTTCCG
>JAIBAF010000119.1 GCA_019695335.1 bacterium | reverse complement strand
TAACCGTTGAAAGTTCTGAATCGCCACAATTCAGCGCCCGTATTTTTATTCAGGCAATACAAATACGTGTCGCCGCCCAGTAAAAATAATTTATCCTGATCGATGCACACTGTGGAACGGATTGATCCGAAGGTTCCAAACGTCCATTTGGATTTGCCGGTTACCAAATCGATTGCGTAAAGCCCGCTGTCGAGGCTGGCGACGTACACGGTATTGCCGTCGATGACCGGAGACGAAATAACAGGGCCTGTAGTTTTAAATTGCCACGCCAATTTCGGCTGTTTATCGAAATCTTTGACGTTTTGCGTAATGGCGTTACCGGCTAAAATCAGTGAAAGCAGAATGAAACAGGTTTTCATGAAATCATCTCCTCCTTTGAAATGATATAGTTTCCGAAAAGATTAATATGCGGTCACACGCCATACGGGATGGTTAATCAAAAGTTGCAATGATGATCGGGTTAAATTCATGGCATAAAAAAACGCTTACCGGATTTATGGGAATCCGGCAAGCGTTATTGGTAGGGAACATCAATAAGAACTTATTTTAGAAAATCCTGCACAGCTTGATTGACCATTTCTGCTTTTTCAAATTGCGCGAAATGTCCGCATTGCGGAATCATGACCAATTGACTGTTTTTAATTTTCGATTTGCCGATAGCGGCAATGTCAGCCGTTTTTCCGCCGTGTAAATACGGATTGGGGATCAGGTTGTCGTTTTCACCAAACACAATCAGTGTAGGCTGTTCGATTTTATCCAATAAATCGACCACCGGTTGATCAACCATACCGTGAACCGATCGAGTGACCGTATAACAATAATTTTCAAAATCGGAAGCGGTTCTCATAGCAATACGATCCGTGATCATGAATTCGGCGTCATCCGGAGTATTGTAAAAATTAGCAATGAGATTCGCGCGAATTTGTTGCGGAGGCGTTTCTTTGACAAATTTTACCGTCATAACTTCGCGGAACCATTGTTTCTCGCCCTCGGTAAAACTTTCAAATCCCGCCGGATCAATCAACACCAGTTTTTGGACTTTATCCGGATATTTCAATGCCATGGTAATTCCGATTTGTCCGCCCATCGAATGGCCGGCGACGATTACGTTTTTTAAGGCCAGTTTATCAATCAATTCCACCATGACGTCGGCATAAAATTCCATCATCCCTGAATGAGGCTTTTTGCTGGATTTGCCGTAGCCCGGCAGATCGACGGCGATACACCGATAATGACTTTTCAACGTTTCGACGTTTTTCTTCCATGCAGGGATGTAGCTTCCAAGTCCGTGAATAAAAAGAATCGTTTGATCGCCGCTGCCTTCGTCGATATAGGCCAGGTCGATATCATTGCTCAATGCCTGATGTTTTACATCGTACGGATAATTCAATTCAGTCAACGACCGCAGTGGTTTGATATTAGAGTAGGGAGCCATACAACCGGCCGTTGCTACTATGAAACAGAAAATTAAAAGGTATTTCATAATCGATACCTGTCTCAAAAATATTAAAAATTAAAAATGAAAAACTAAAACTTTTCATTTCCTGATTCAAAACATGAGCCACTTATACGTTATAAACGTTGTCCATGGGCTCTTCGGTTTTTTCGTTTGATTGCCGTTCACCACCGCACTTTCGTAGAAACTTCCTAACCGCAAATAAGCCGCATGCAGCTCAATATTCATAAAAACATGCGGAATATAGCTTAGACGCGCATTGATTTCGGTTCCGATGAGCCGGCCGCCGCCGACCGGTTTCTCCGCACTGTACGCGTGTCCGAATCCGATTTTGGCGTTAAGTTTATTCGGGACCAATCCTTTACTTAGATTCAGTGTGGCGCCTGCAAGTCCATAACCTATGTTTGACAAATCCGTGACCGCGGCGATATATCGATTGACTACGTTGCCATGGGGAAAGAGAAGATACGTGCCGCTGCTGATAAAAATAGCTCCGGGATAGCCGTAGGAATTACCCGTAATGATACCTTTGAATTTTTTATCGGTGATTCCGTTTTTATCGCCGGTCACATAGAGAAGATCAGCCGTGACGTTGTCATCAACCGTTTGTCCGTATTTATAACCCAGACGAAGGTTTGCCGCCAGGCCAGACACGTCGATGGAACGGTTTGCATTATTGTCATCGACGCTCCCAAAATTATACATCAAAAATCCTGACGCCATCTTGCGGCCTAAAGTAAATTCTGGATTATACCCGCCGAAAGTACCGGCCCAAAATAAATTGGCTTCGTAATTGGCAATGGGGAAAATGAATTGACCGTTGAGGCCGCTGAAAGCGCCATTGAGGCCATAGGTTCCGCTGTTGCCGCCACCGCCATCTGCTACGTAATGAAACGAAACACCGTGACGCCAAGTCGGCGTTATATCTTTTTCATACATGGCTTCCCATAAAACGACGTCATCCGATTGCTCGTCGGCATTTTCAAATAATTGATAATATCCCAATTTATACCGGGCGTAATCCATGTCGTGTCTTACTGAAATTCCTACGCCATCGCTGCCCCAGAAGGCGAGTCGATAACCGGTGTTGGTCAATGTGTTAACACCGACACGGTAAGGGTTGTACGGCGTATCGAAAACGCGCTGCAATCCTAAATTAACGGCCCAGCCTTTGGCTGGAATTAATTCCAGTTCGATATTTTGTGTTTGAATGTTGACGGCATCCGCGTTAAAAGCAGATCCGATATTGCCGCCGGTGCTGTAATTTGCATCGCCCCATACCCAGTCAATTTCAAACGATGCCCGGAGAATCGCTTTGCCGTTGAGCAATTTCGGCGTATAAATAAAAAAAGGAATCAGTCGTTGCTCGAAAATCATCGACGTCTTACCGGTCAAAGTCGGATTGTTACCGCTGAAAAGCCGTCCGACCAATTGCCCGCGTAAAGGTTGCGAAGGATAAATATTGTTGACGACGGCAGAATTGTAAAAATATCCGATATATTGGAATTCGTCGATGGGGTCTTTTGGAACCTGATTTGAATTATCGAAGGGGCTTTTTTGGGCGAAAATACCGGCGCACAGGAATGAGTAGAATAAAAAATGTACAAAAGTTCTCATGGATCATTCCTCATTTTAAGAAATTCTTCGGGTAAAACGGGAAATCCGATGGGTCGGATTTCCCATGACCCGATTAAAGATTATTCGCTCAAACGAATATAACGTTGTACGTTCAAAACGCCAAATGCGCCCGCGTTGGTGCTGCCGAAACCGCCGGCAGGCGTCGGAGCGACGTTGGATGTACCGGTAAGCAGTACAACCTCATATTTCATGCTGTCCGGATTCGCGTTGAAGATTTCAAAAATTCCGCCGTTTTCAGTCACAGCCGGAATGGACTGATTGATGGTGATCGAATAGATGTCACCGACATCGCTTTTCGTTTCAATATAGGTTCCGGAATAATTGACTACGCTCGAATTACCGTTGACCTGACGTACGCTGTAAGTTCCGGTGTTTCCGGATGTATCGCTGGTAGCAAATGTTGCATAGATGGAATCCACACCGCCTGCCGCCGTGAAAATTGTATTCAACAAGGGAGCGACATTGGATCCTTCGGATAACCATACTCCGGCAATCCCGCTTTGATCGCTACCATTGTTGTCATCGTCGCTGCATGACACAACCATGATCACAAATGCGCTCAAAATGAGCACGGATAAAAGGTGAGAGAAGTTTTTCATAGCACAAACTCCTTGAAAGTTAAGGTAAGAAAATGAAGTTAGTTAAGAGATTTAGGAAAGTAATTTTTTAAAGAACGTTGGATTAAAACTTGAAGGCCGCGCAGGCAAATGCGAGTCCGCCTCCGGAGCCCATGAAAATAGCCGTTTCACCGGGTTTGATTAATCCTTTTTTCATGGCATCGTCAAGAGCCATTGGGATACACGCCGATCCGGTATAGCCGAATTCCGACATGACATTATGGGCGCGATCGTGCGTCAGTTCCAGATTATCCAGCGTTTGATAGATGCTGTTGATATTGATTTGAGTGAAGAAATAGTGCCGTACATCCTGTGGAGTCACGCCAATGCGTTGAGTCAATTCGCGAATCATACGTGTCCACGTTTCAGGATTGAGTTCTTTCGGAAATTTTTTGACGAATTTAAGTAAATGATCTTTCTCACGGATAATTTTTTCGGTGACCGGCTGGTGCGTTCCACCCGCATAAATTCCCATCCAGTCGTTGTATTGTCCTTCCGTGTGCAGTGAACTGCCGAGGAATCCGCGCGATGAATCTTTTTCCGATGTGAGGATCACGGCTCCGGCACCATCGGCGAAAAGTGTGACGGTTTTTTTGTCTTTCATGTCGAGATATTTGCTCATGGCATAGGCACCGACAACGAGAATATTCTGATAACGATCATCCGATCGAATGTATTTGCTCGCAACGTCAAGACCCGTCACAAATCCGGCGCACGCCGTATTGAGATCAAAAGTTCCTGCTTTGGATGCCTTCAATTGGTATTGTAAAATCGAAGCGGTCGAAGGGGAGATAAATTCAGGTGTGTCGGTGGCAACGATAATGAGGTCGATATCGGCCGGTTTCATGCGTGCGTTTTCGAGGGCACGCAACGACGCATGACGGCAAAGATCAATGGTCGATTCATTTTCGCGACACCAATGCCGCTGACGGATGGTGAGGTTTTCGACCAACCAAGTATCGACATCTTCCCCGAGCAGATCGTTGAAATAGTGATTCGGCAAAATCCAGTCAGGAGCGTATGAACCGGTGGATATGATCACAGCATTGTGCATAAGAAAAA
>JAIBAF010000118.1 GCA_019695335.1 bacterium | reverse complement strand
ATTTCGGCGGTTTTATCAAGGCCAAATTCCTTTCAATTCAACGCACTGAGTCACGCCGAACTTGATTCGGCGTCTGTCACGCATCCGGCGGTTGATCTAAGGTTGTCGTTATGGATACCGCGTGCGCGGGTATGACAGAGCAGGGACGTTCGGCTCTACAATTAAAATGCGAATTCCAGTTCGACGGTTTTGGTGAAATAGCGGCTGTAAATGTAGGTTGTCCGGGCTTCGATCTTCAGTTTATAAAGTCCCGAAGGGAAGGTTTTTTGTGTAGCGGCCGAGTCGGAACTTGCCTGCGTCGAATCTTTTTTAAAACGATTGAAAAAAAATGATGAATTGATCGGCCGTTCGATGCGATCCCAAAGAAGGGAATTCGTGCCTTGCTGCAAAGTCTGGTTGTTCACGAGCCGTGCGATCGTGCGGCCTTTGTCATCCAGGATCGACGCCGAAACTTTGGATATTTCCGTCAGAAAGAAATCGAACCGTATCGAACTGTCTTGCCGCGAAACTTCCATATTATATATATCCGTGCCGATATGATAGTATTGTGCGCTTTTTTTGTCGACAATAAAGACCTGCCCCAGCCTTTTCCAGATTCCGATCGCGCGCGGTTCGAAAAATTCATTATCCCCGTCGCCGATGTGTCCGAATGACGTGATGAAGCGGAGGTCTTTGTCGAATTTATGAACACAATGATTGAACATGTCGGTTACCCATACGTTGCCATAGAAGTCGATAGCCGCCGACGTCAGGTACACCTGCTGATACCCGTAATCGGTTGAATTCATACCGGCGATGAATTGCCCGTCGAGCGTATATTTGCGCAAACGCGTATTATTGAGATCGACGACGATCAGGAAACTTTCTTTAAAGTAACTTCCTTCTTCGGCCGCATCGGTCAACGCAATGGTTTCGGGGTGATATAATTGACGCGATACGTCCGCCGTATCGGAGTGGTCGCCAATGGCGTATTGGAAGTTCATCTGCGCGTCGAATACCTGAATGCGGTCGTTATTGGCATCGCTGACAAATACGCGTCCGTTTTGATCGAGCGCAATGCCGCGCGGCTCGTCAAATTCGCCGGGCTTTTTGCCGTGTTGGCCGTACGCATCGACGAACGTCAGGTAATTGCCGGGATTGAGTAGTTTGACGATCCGGTTATTGCCCGTATCGGCGATATAGACGTCGCCGTTCGCATTCGCCGCAATGCCGCGCGGTTTATTCAGTTTCTGTTTACGCCCTTTGCCTTCGTAGACGTCGAGGCTTTGCATGGAACTGTTGAAGAGCACGTTGTTTTGCCCGGTATTGAGGCCGTACACGGTCAGATCGTCATCGTCCGTTTTACTTTTCGGATCGTCCGTGCTTTTGAGGCGAGTCACGGCAATGCCGGACGGGTCGTCGGGTTTGATATCGGTACGACCGATCAACGCCATAAAAGTGTAAAGATGGATGGCCGTTGCTTTATGAATGGGTGCGTGACGGGATGGAGGGTAAACCAGCGACGTGGGTTCGTGAATTTTCCCGTATTCTTTTTGCTGGGCGATCAGAGAGGGAACGAGAACAAGCGCAATAAAAAAAAATCGTAGAATCATGCCATTCCGGTTTAAATTTTAGTCCGACGCAATATGAAACGGTCAAATACCATTTGCAAGTTCAAAAAAAAGAAAGTAGATTATCCGCCGATTGACGGAATAATTTTTACTTAACATCGTTGAAACAACGAGCGCGGTTATGACGCCTAAAGAATTTGAAGAGCAAGCGCTTCAGCACACGGAATCGCTGTATAATACGGCGATGCGTCTGACACGTAATCCCAGCGATGCCGAAGATCTTGTCCAGGAAGTTTTCTACAAAGCCTTTCGTTCGCTGAATCAGTTCGAGCAGGGAACTAATATGCGGGCATGGCTTTTTAAGATATTGATCAATACGCACATTTCACAGTACCGGAAATCGTCTAAAGATCCGACGGTGGGCGGGTATGATGATGTGGAAGAGTTCTCACTTTACAACCAGGTACACAGCCGTTCTTCGTCATTGTCCGATACGCCGGCCGGGATTTTAGACAAATTCCTTGAAGAAGATATTCGCAATGCGATTGACAAATTACCCGAACAGTTCCGCGACGTCGTAATGCTCGTGGACATCGAAGGGTTTTCGTATAAAGAAGCGTCGGACATATTAAATACGCCCGTAGGCACCGTGATGTCGCGGCTTTTCAGAAGCCGTAAGCTTCTTCAAAAATATCTTTGGGAATACGCCGTGGAATACGGCTTTGTGAAATAACGTGGAAATCAACCGAAAGCCATTCAAGGAATCAGCATGAGTCACAGTCACAACGGTCAAGAGGATCACTCACATCTCATTCCGTGTTCGGAAGTGTTAAGCAAAGTTTATGCTTTCATCGACGGACAACTGGATGTCAAAGAGCTTGAAGGATTTCAGGAGCACATTCGCTTATGCTTGCCGTGTAATGAACTGGTCAAATTCGAAGAAAAGCTCGTTGAAACGATCAAGAAAAAAGGCTGCCATCAGAAAAGCGAAATCCCTTCTTCATTGATGGACAAAATCAAGCAGGCTATCTCCACATCGTCCAAACCTTAACGCCATCCTTGCGCAATCGGAAGCCGTCGCCCGAATCCAAATGCTTTGGAAGTCACCCGTAGTCCCGGCGCCGCCTGTCTGCGTTTATATTCATTACGATCGACTAATTTCAAAACTTTATCCACTACCTCCGGTTTAAACCCCATCGTTACGATTTCATCGTATTCTTTAAGATCCTCGATGTAAGCTTTTAAAATTCCATCCAAAACGTCGTACGGCGGGAGAGAATCCTGATCGGTTTGATCGGGTCTCAATTCAGCCGAAGGCGCTTTATCAATGGTATTGTGAGGAATGATTTCGCGTTCACGATTGATCCATCGCGCAATCTGATACACCATCGTTTTGGGGATGTCGCTGATGACCGCCAATCCGCCACACATGTCGCCGTAGATCGTACAATAACCGACCGCTAGTTCGGATTTGTTGCCGGTGCTTAGAACGATGGCGTTGAACTTATTCGACAAAGCCATTAAGATATTTCCACGAATCCGGGCCTGCAGATTTTCTTCCGTAATGTCTTCGTTCATACCTTTAAATTCCGTCGACAGACCCTCCAAATAAGGCTTAAACATCGGTTCGATAGGAATGAGACGGAATTCGATGCCGAGGTTTTGGGCGAGTTGCCGTGCGTCGGCCACGCTGTGATCAGAAGAGTAGCGTGACGGCATCGCGACGCCGATGACTTTGTCTTTGCCGATCGCCATGGTCGTAATTGCGGCGACCAGCGCGGAGTCAATGCCGCCGCTGAGGCCGATGATCGCTTTGTTGAAATGACATTTTCTCAAATAATCCCGGACGCCGAGAACCAACGCATCGGTAATTTCTTTTTCTTCGGATTCGTCCCAAGCATTAATTATCCCGGTTTTTTTGTCGAGATCGACGACGAAAAAATCTTCTTCAAACGCTTTAGCCTGGGCTAAAATGTTTCCATCCGCATCCAAAACAAAACTGCATCCGTCGAAAATCAGGCTGTCATTGCCGCCGATCAAATTCACCATTACAACAGGCAGACGGTATTTGACGGCAATGTTTTTGAACATATTGAGGCGTAGTACATTTTTTTTGATGCTGAAAGGAGAAGCGGAAATATTGATCAAAACGTCGCATTTCTGTCGTGCCAATTCTTCAACCGGATCGTTCGGGTATAACGGATGTTTCCAGAAATCTTTGTCATTCCATGCGTCCTCGCAAATCGATACGCCAATTTTTTTCCCGCGAAATGTCAACGTTTTGCGCTCGACAGCCGGCTCGAAGTGACGCATTTCGTCGAAGACATCATAATTGGGGAGCAAGGTCTTATGCTGGATCCCAACGATTTGTCCGTGATCCATCAACGCGGCTGAATTAAAAACCGGATGGCCTTTGCCTGACTCGTTAGGATAGGCGAAACCTATAATCACACCGGTGTTTTTCGTTTCCCTGGCAATGCGCTCAAGCACGGCCAGGTTTTTTTTGACGAAAGCCCGCTTCTCGACGAGATCTTCGGGCGGATAACCGGTAATCGTGAGTTCGGGAAAGACAACCAGATCTGCGCCGGCATTTTCAGCTTGCCGGAGTGAACGGATAATGGCGTCCGCATTATTATCAAGATCGCCGGTTCGGGTATTGATCTGTGCAAGCGCTATTTTCATGGATGCGATAATGTACTTTTAGTGAATAAAAAAATCCGATTTTAGACAAATCGGATTTTGATTTTAAATACTTATGAAATGTTCAAACGAATATTAGTGGCGAACCACATCGATCACTCTGCCTCCGACGCGAAACGCGGCATATTGCGGATCGACTTCGATCGGCTCCAGTTCGGCATTGGCCGGCTGCAAGAGGATCTTTGATCCGCGTTTATAAATACGTTTGACGGTCGCTTCTTCATTGACATAAGCTATAACGATGTCGCCGTTTTTAAATTCCGTCGTATGTCTGACGACGATATAATTGCCATGGTAAATACCGTCTTCGATCATGCTGTCCCCGTCGATCTGCAAGGCGAAAATATTGCGGTCGTGCGAGGAGTAACTTGGCGAAACCGTTTGCAGGTATCCCAATTCTACCGATTCAGAAAAACGCGGAGTACCGGCGGCTACTTTACCGAGAATCGGAATGCCTTCGCCGTCATTCTGGTAACGCAATTGTTCATTCATGGTGAAGCTCCAGCATTAATGAAGAGAAAAAAACTTCGTTTTCTTTTTTTACGGAATTGAGTTGGTCCATCAGATGAGCAACTGACTGTAATTTAAGGAATTTCGACAGAAAAGCAAGCTGTTTTTCGTCATTGGGAAGACGGGAAGCCTTACGCTCGAATGCGAGGAAAGTTGTTTTCTCAAGATTCCGGAGAAAATGGTAATTCGAAGCCATTCC
>JAIBAF010000117.1 GCA_019695335.1 bacterium | reverse complement strand
ATTACCGAACGCACTTTCATCGAACCTATGCGGGCTTTTTTCAAAACCGTGGCCGATGCAATGAGAAATAAAGCGACCGGATAAAGCTTGCAATTTTGGACGATTTAGCAGAAATTGCCTCGGTCTCAAAATCATACAATAAATCTATGAAAAATTTTCTCCTCCTACTGCTGTTATTGCTCGCCGGTTGCGGCCACAACGTGTATGTTCACGACGATAAAGAACTGAACGAAACGGAAAAAACGGTGCGCACCGGGGAAATCGAGGCGCTTCTCAAAACGCTCAAACCCGGCGATGCGATCATCGTGTATTTGTATGACGGCACGCAATTAAGCGGACAATTCTATTCGCTCACCGAAAGCGCGGTGACGTTACAGATCGGCAGTTTTTTTAGAGATACCGATTTACAAAAAATCCGGGGCATTTATTATAAAAGCGATTCGAAAAATATGAAACCGCTGATGTTCGCGATGATCGGCGTCATGATGGCTTACATTATTTATGAATTCAGTCTATCTACCAATTAATTGAGTTTGATAATGGCCAGAGAAATTTTTGCAAAAGAGCTCCCAAAAAAACTGCTGCTGAAAAATGCGCGATTAATTGATCTGCTTAACAAGCGCGACGAGGTGACGGATATTTTGATTGCCGACGGTACGATCAATTCGATCGGAAAAACAACGGCAACTGTAACGGACACTATCGATCTTCAAGGCAAAATCGTCACGCACGGGCTGATCGATATGCACGTGCACCTCCGTGAGCCCGGCCGCGAAGATAAAGAAACTATTCTTACGGGCTGCAATGCGGCCATGGCCGGAGGTTTTACCGCCGTAGCCTGCATGCCCAATACGACTCCGCCAATCGACACAGCCGATACGGTTCATTTTATCAAAACCAAAGCGCAGAATCATTTGGTCGACGTGTACCCGGTCGGCTGCGTTTCCAAAAAACGTGAAGGCAAAGAATTGGCGGAAATCGGCCATCTCGTCGAAGCCGGCGTCGTCGGAGTCAGCGATGACGGTGATCCGGTATACAATGCCGAAATTATGCGGCGCGCGCTGGAATATGTCAAAATGTACCGCATTCCTGTAATTGAACATGCCGAAGATAAACAGTTGTCCAATAAGGGATCGATGAACGAGGGATTTACATCCACGCGATTGGGTTTACGTGGTATTCCGAATCTATCGGAAGAAGTCGTCGTTGCGCGGGATATCCTGCTGGCGGAATACACCGGCTCGCATGTTCATGTCGCCCATATATCGACCGGCGGCACCGTGCGCCTCGTACGCGAAGGGAAAAAACGCGGCGTTCATGTGACGTGTGAAGTATGCCCGCATCATTTTACATTGACGGATGCGGCGGTTGAAAATTATGACACATTTGCCAAAATGAATCCGCCGTTGCGCGAAACGAAAGACATCGAAGAAATCAAACGCGGTCTGCAGGATGGCACCATTGATGTGATTGCGACAGATCACGCGCCGCACACCATTGAAGACAAAGAGTGTGAATTCGATCAGGCGTCATTTGGTATCACCGGCCTCGAAACCTGTATCGGTATTACATTCAACGACCTCGTCCACAAAAACGTCATTCCGCTTCATAGCGCGCTGGAAAAAATGGCCATTGCCCCGCGAAAAATTCTGAATCTTCCGATTCCTCAACTCTCTCCCGGTTCGCCGGCGAATCTTTCCATTATCGACCCTGATAAAACATGGACGTACGATGTCACGCGCACCTGCTCGAAAGGCGTCAATACGCCGTACAACGGTTACATCATGAAAGGCAAAGCGTTCGGCGTGATCAATAAAGGCAAGATATTTATTGAAGAATAATTCCGATCAAACGCCGGTTTGCGGTTACGGACGATGACGGACGAATTTTATACGATCCACGACGAAAATCAATCTGAGATCAAAGTTAAAGGATCGAAATTCATTGCTACAGCCGCACATGCAGCCTCGCCCGAAGAAGCCGAAGCTTTCATCACCCGAATTTCAAAAAAATATTTTGACGCTACACATAATTGTTATGCTTATCATATCGGATTCGGTGCATCGCCGATTTTCCGGTACAACGATGACGGCGAACCTTCCGGTACAGCCGGAAAACCAATCTATCAGGCCGTTCTTTCCAAACAATTAACAGATATTGTCATCGTCGTTACACGGTATTTCGGTGGGACTAAATTAGGCACGGGCGGACTGGTCAGAGCATACGGCGACGCCGCGTTGGCCGTGATCGCGCAATGTCCCATCGTAACCGAAATTATTTACGAATCTCTCATGATTCGTTTTCCATACGAAGAAACCAACACGGTCATGCGGCTGATTTCATCCGTAGAAGGTAAAATCACTGAAACACATTATGAACATAATACCGAGATGAACGTCCAAGTGCGCACCGGCAAAATGGATTATTTCAAATCAAATCTGATCGATCTTACACGCGGGCGCGCTGAAATTTTTGAATACCAAAAATGAAAACAAATTCGAGGTACTTTCAATTGTCGATTGTCAATTTAAAATTAACATTTCTTTGTCTGACATTAATTTTTTTTCCGCTGGCTTTATTTCCTCAAACGCCTGTCGTCACCAAAATTAAATTCACAGGTAACCATTCAATTTCTTCGTCAAAACTACAATCGGTGATCCAAACCCGTGAAACATTGCCGCTGAATGAAGATGTTTTAAACGGCGATGCCATTAAAATATTAAATTTTTATCAATCGAAATTATTTTATTTGGCATCAATTGATTCAATCACTCGCTTATTTAATCGCGACAGTTCTGCCGTGGACGTCTTTTTTTTTGTTACCGAAAACCGTCCGATCAAGGTTGATTCCGTTGCGATTGAAGGTGTCGAACTGCTCCCACAGCAAACCATTTACAATGCATGGTCTTTAACAGGGCAAATTTTCGATCCGGCAATTCTGGATGAGAACTTACAAAACTTTCTGTCGTTGTACGAGCGCAACGGATTTCCTTTTACAAAAATTGAAGTAACGGGCATCCATTTATTTTCACGAGGCGAGACGCCTTTGATGACGATTCGGATTTCGGTCAATGAAGGCGAGCCGGTTATTATCAGGAAAATTACGGTGACCGGACAATCTGAAACCAAAGAAACGGTTTTACTGAGGGAATTGAATTTAAAATTACCGCTGTCGTACGATCAAAAAGTCATCGACGATGCTATTATTCGATTAAAAAAATTATCTTTTATCCAAAATGTGGCTACACCTGAATTGCTTTACCTCGATGACAGTTCGTACGCGTTAAAAATTCAAATTACCGAGGGCAGCGCCAATACGATTGACGGTGTGGCGGGCTATGTGCCGAAACAACCCGGCTCGGATGAAAAAGGTTATTTCACGGGTTTATTTAATGTTTCGTTCCAGAATCTTTTCGGTTCAGCACGGCAACTGGAAGCGCGATGGCAGAAGAAAAACCGGTACTCACAGGATTTTTATTTGGCTTATACCGAGCCGTGGGTTTTAAATTATCCCGTCAATCTCGGCGCCTCACTTCAGCAAATCGTTCAGGACACAATCTACGTTGAACGCACATTCAGTCTCGACGGCAGTGTGCTGCTCGGTAAAAATACGCGCGGGCTTTTCGGGGGAAAACAAAAAACCATCGATCCCGCCGGCTGGACCAATAGTTTTTTGTTCAACATTCCTTCCGCAACGTTTTATTCCGGATACATCGGTTTCAGTTATGACACGCGGGACGACCGGATCAATCCTCGGAGCGGCCTTTTTTATAAAACACTGCTGGAGTATGGAAAAAAAGACGAAATATTGTTTGCGGAAATCGCCGGCGGAACCGACACGCTGCACATCAACGGCGTTCCGGTTGTTGGAAACTTCGCACAGCAAAAGTTGTCAACTCAGAAAATCAGCATCGACGTAGAAACGTATTGGCCGCTGACGCGCAAATTAGTGCTATTTAACGGAACACACGGCTATGTTTACAAAACGCCGCAATCGGTTGTTCCATACAGTGAACAATTTTTATTCGGCGGTTTGCACGACCTGCGCGGTTACACTGAAGATTTTTTCAACGGCACGCGTATCGGGTGGAATAACTTCGAACTACGTTGGCTGACCTCGCGCCAGTCGCGCATTTTTGTTTTTTGGGATGCCGGTTATTACTATCGGAAGGAGTACGCGCCCGGCGATCAAACACGCGTCATCACTGAAGACGGCTGGCCCATAGGTTACGGTTTCGGTATCCGCTTTCAGACGCGCCTTGGATTATTCGCTCTTGATTACGGCCTCGGAAAAGGCGATTCATTCAACAACGGAAAAGTTCACTTCGGAATTGCCACAGAGTTTTGAGTTATCATGAAATACGTTAAATCAACAACAATATCCAAAATTATTGACCGTTGCAATGTTCTTGCAGACCTTCTAAACGCTGTTCGTCCAATATACATCTGCGCAAATTTCGGCCAGAAAGCTCTCATTGAGACAACGATTGGTGCCGCAATTTGGTATATTCCCAAGATGGATGAATCCTTTTCAGGTCTGATTTCAAGAAAAGTCATCAAATCATTTCGTGATAAGAATCCGCAAATTAGCGAGGAACATATATATCCTCGTAAAGTATCAGCTAAAGAGTTACTAAATATGGGAAAGATTTCAGGCGATCAGATGCTCCATTTGTATAGGACAAAGTATTGCAAAATTTGCCTAATCACACCAAGTGAAAACAAGCAAGCTATTCAATTTCAAAAAGTAAATGCATTTTCGTCTCCTGGAGTTGTTTATAAGAAGGCAGGAATAGAACTGGTCAATATTACTAAGGATGAATTAAAAGCACTTAAGAAAGGAAATCCTCAAGTTTTGAACCTACTCGAGCATAGAGAAAATGCTTTGCAGCTTTTATAATAAACTGGAATCAAATTCCTTATTCCCAACATGACATAAATCATAGGTTGTAATGTCCTTTTCGCCTACCTTTGAGCGGTTAAGGAGGTGTTTTTATGGGACATTTATTTGCAAGCCGCGCTTTATTATCACGGAAATCGTTTATTCGTGA
>JAIBAF010000116.1 GCA_019695335.1 bacterium | reverse complement strand
ACGGCTTTGTTGGTAGTGATCGGTCCTTCCGTTACGATAATATTTTTATCAAAAGGAGCAACGATGGCGCATTCGTTGCCGCTTTGTTTCCATTCTCTCAAAAAATCATCATACGCTACGGCATGGTCATTAGCCACAGTCGGATCGTGCATGATAATTTGATGTTTGGTTTCGTCATAGCCAATAACGACGACCACGTGCCCGCCTCCAAAGGGCGTAAGAAAAACAAGAACCGGAATGCCCTGATCGATCCGGTCTTTCAAATCTTCTAACGTACCGAGATAACCAAAAGCTTTATATTTTCCAAGACTCCGCGGATAGTTGACGATATCATTCAATTGAGCGCCTGCAAAATCGCTCTTAATCGTAGCGTAAATATCATCCTGATCGATCGGTTGTTTGTAATGGGCCAGAACCATCGACAAGGAAGCCGCCGCGCACTGAGGACCGTGCTGCTTCACGTAAGGAATATCAGAAATAACAACTTTTTTAGGTTTTTCAAGTTGCTCAAAACGCATGTCTTTCAGCGCTAATTCATAGGACGCTTCTTGAATCTCCATTTTAGCCGTACTTTCCGAAAATAATTTCGTTGTAAACTGATTATTGAGCTTGGCTATCAAGTTTTTCTTTGTATCGTATTCAAACGTTTGTGTTCCCTTATTAAAAACATAAACACGGCCGACATCGCCATAACGCGCCGCATCATAACTGCCGGTAACGCCGTAATATTTTGTACCGCGTGCTATTGAACCGTCCACTTCGTCAAGCACCATCACGGCATCTACGGAACCGAGTTTGAATATATATTGTCCGGAACGCCACATTTCTCCTTCAGCCACAGACCGGCGAAGATAAGCGCCGTGCAAATCCTCCATTACGGCAATAACAAAACGAGCGAGCGAATACGGATTTTCTTCAAGAAGCCCATATATATTCGTCACACCATAAACATCTGATATTTTCAAATATAATCGCTGACCTATAGATTTTTTTTCCTGCGGCAATAAGGCATATCCTTCAACGGTCAAAATATCCAGTGCAAACTCTACTTCACCAAATTCCGATATATCCTGAACCTGCTCGCGGAATGCAATTGTCAATTCGCGTGAAGCGTCACCATTGGCATCGGCTCCGAAAAGGGCATCGTTCTTCGATTTGATTTTTAAAGTATAGGTGTTCGTCTGCCCGATTTTAAGAACAGACGCCATATTAACACTTTTTGAAGCGTTAATGCCATGCGATTGATCGAGTGCAAATTCTTCGATTTCATTCAACGACGGTTGAAAATAGTCAGGATTATCTTTTATCAATCGATCGTAAGTTTTGATCGCGTTCGGCAAATCGGATTTATCTAAATACGTTTTGGACAAATTATACAATGCATCGCTGTCGCCCGGATCGAGTTCAAGAGTTTTCTGGAATTGAGCAATCGCTTTATCATGGAGATCACGCCTGGCATACGTCAGAGCTAAATTGTAATGAAAAGTCGCTTGAATATCGGATTCGGTTGACAACTGAAGGCCTTTGGTAAACGTCGCTTCAGCATCACGATACTTACCAATTCGCATCTGAAGATTGCCTAATTCCAGGTACGCTTCATAATAACTCGAATCAATCGCTATAGCCTTTTTCAAATACCATTCGGCCGAATCGGCGACCGACGCTTTCGCGCCTTTGTCATAAAAGAAGTAGCTTTCTTTTTTGATGCTGCCGTTCAGAATTTTTTCAATCGTTTGCAAATAATGCTGAACGTCCGTTTGGGATGGATCGATGAGTAACGACGCTTCATAATATGTTTTAGCCTTTTCCAGATGATCTTTTCGAAATGACAAATATGCAGCATTGGTGTAATCGTATTTGGAAGCCTTGCCGGCACTGATCAGAAATTCGTAAGATTTTAGTGCGTCATCGTCTTTACCAAGGGTATAGTTCACTCTCGCCAGTTCTTTATGAGCCAAAATAAACGATGGCTCCAAAGTCAAAGCTGAATTCAGGAGTTCGATAGCATTTTTATAGAGCGGTAATTTTTCTTTACTGGTCTCCGCAACATCTACTTGATACACAGCCGATAGATACTGTTCAAAAGCCTCCCCATGAAATAATCCTTTAGTGATTTTGGCAACAATGTCAGAGTATTCTTTGAATAACTCATTTTGCCCATTCAGCATAACAGCGTTTTCAAATTGTTTTTGGGCCTCGTTCCACTGCTGCGTTTGCACTAAACAATAACCGAATTGGTAGAAAATATTAGCATCGGTAATTTTTGTAACGTTCATCAATTTTCGGAAATACGGCAGCGCCTTAGAATACTGACGACCTTCGTAATAATAATTGGCCAGCCCTTTAAGAGCATCGACGCTTCCTGTATCAATTTCTGCCAATTGCAGATAAAGAACTTCAGCATTGGGGTCGCCGAGTACACGCTGGGTTTCAGCTAATAACTCGATACCTTCTCTATCTAAAGGAAAAAACGCATTGTATTGTTGGAGATATTTCAGCGCATCCTGGTAGCGGCCTGAATTGAACAGTGCGCGTCCGTAAGCAAGATACAATCCGGACTCGTTAGGCTGAATGGTAAGAGCTAGTTTGTAATTTTCTGCAGCTTGTTGATAATGCCCGCGCAATTCATACAACCTCCCGAGGGAGCTATAGGCTTCTACAAAAGCCGCGTCTTCACGAACGGCTTTACGGTAAGCATCGATAGCCTTGCGCCATCCGATTTCTCCCTGTTTCTCATATTTCAATCCCTCTTTATATGCAGTCTTGGCCGTTTCGTTTGTTGTCGATAAATGCAATGACGAACATGAAAACATCATCGCCATGACCGTTAATAAAAAGAATCTCCCTACAAAGTTGATCATAAATCAACGCCTTTGTTTTGATTGTTTGACAAATTATTCTGACGTTCAAAAAACAATTTAAACTAAAACAGCGACGCGGAACGCATCGCTGTTATGACATCGCTGGACAATTTGCTATTTATACACAACGATTTCAAGCTTTTTTACAAATAAAAAAGGTGACGTTTTTTTTAAAACGTCACCTTGTGCAGACTTATACGTTAATTTTTAATAGCTTTCGCCGAATTTCTTAGCGTCAATTTTGGCGGCAAGAAAATCCTTCAAAACAGCGCTCTCATTACCAGATTTGATTTCCGTCAGTGCTTTAGCGTATTGATCCATATTAATTGCAGCAGAATTGAGTGCTTTGCCCAACTTAGCTTTCTTTTCATCGACGGTCATGCTGCCGGCTTTTTTCTGGAACGTGCGGGTCAGTTTGATTTCCCCGAAGCCGATCATCTGAGGATCCTGTTTGACATTTTCCAGTTTCCTCGCCGCTTTGGAAACACGATCTTTCAGATAGTTGAATACTTCATTTGAACTCACCCAACCGTCATTGTTACCGGTTTCGGCATCGCTGTCTCCTTTGCCGGACAATGCTTCAAGCAGGAAATTGGTAAACAAACCGTGTTTATTCTGCGGATCATCAAACGCCGATTGATCGTTTGCCGCAGCCGTCAGAAATACTTTACCCTCTACAGATTCTTTGATGATCTCTTTAGGCACAAGATTGATTCCACGCGCGCCCTGTTTCATGAACGACCTGCCAGAGCCCGTAAAACATGCATCCATTGCAACAAACACGTTTTTCGCTTTCACTTTTCCAAGTTCCTGCTGGAGGTAATCAATACCGATTCCTGTTTCAGCGAGAAATTTAGGCTGGCCGTCAAACGGAATCAGGAAAGCCGTCTTGACATTACCTTCATCATCTTGTTCGGGCGCTCCGTGACCGGAATAATAGAACATCAGAACAGCATTTTCATCTTCCATGCCTTGATTGACCAACCATCCAAGTGCGACTTTTATTTCAGTCAATGTTGCTTCCGGTCCCGCTAGGAATTTAACATTGGCTTTCGGTATACCGCCGATCACATTATTAGTCAAAAGTGCATAGACGCCTGATGCATCGTTGACGGCATAGGACAACGGCGGAACGTCCTTGCTCTTATACTCGCTGATCCCAATCACAACGGCGTATACATTTTCGCGCGCAGGCAATTCGATTTCGGATGCACCTGATTTGCTAATGGCCAGGTTCATATCTTTGACGGCTTGATCAACTTTGTCTTTGATATTACCCATTGAAACCGTTTTGTTTTCTTCTTTGAAATTCGATACGACGTCGACCACCACTTCTTTTTTGTAAGATGCATCGAGGCTTAAACCAAGGTTTTCCGATTTATTGAATTTCGGACGCTTTTCGCTGATCTCAATATTAAGCGGTAACGTCGACGAAACCGTATTATAATTACCGCTCACTGCAAATACGAAAACGCCCTTTTTCACTTCACCCGGAGGAATGTCGCCAAGAGTGGCTGAACTCTGTGATACAAAAATTCCAGGATCCGAAGATTTCAGAGTCAATTTAACACTATTGGCTGCGCCCTGACCTGTATTAGTCAAAAATACGGTAAGCTCAACGGTTTCTTTTTTCTGAATCACGCCGTCGCCATTGCCTTGGCTTTGGCCGCTGCCATCGTCACGCAATACATATTTGCTGACAGCCAGCAACGGCGGCTCCTGCGCTTTGGTATTAAAATTGACAATAATGGCATCGGCTCCAAATCCGTTTTTCTCCGTTGCTTCAACTTTCATACTGACTTTTTGAGTCAGCACATCTTCGGTTGCGTCGACGGTAGAAGTGATCGTTTTTTCAGCTCCGGGCTGAATGTCGCCGATATAAAATGTCGGAGTGCCCAGGAATAAGCCCAATGAACCTTCCGTGATCGTAAATTTCGCATTGACGCCCAGCGCCGGTCCTTTTCCCGTATTTTTAATAATAAAAGTAACTTTGCCGCTTTCGCCACCCTTGAGTAAATTGTCGCCATCGGCGTCCGCAAAAGTTGCCGTGGCATTCAGGTAAGGTGGCAAAGCCGTGACCGTCTCCGTAAACGTTTCTATCTTGCCGCCGGTAATGCCTTTCATTGTCCAGATATAGACATTTTTGTCATCGCTGGACGCTACTAGTTTGCTGCCATCGCGGCTAAATGCAATATTAAATAATTCGTCTTTCGGATCGGTTAATGTTTTGATCAATGAGCCCGAAGCCACATCCCATAATTTGACCGTACGATCCGCGCTGGCCGATGCCAAAACTTTTCCGTCCGGACTGATGGCAATGCTCCACACGTGATTGGTATGACCCGACAATGTTTTGATAGAAATGCCGGTAGCAACGTCCCATACGGAAATGTTATTATTATATTCGCCGACGTACAAGTATTTTCCATCCAAAGAAAACGCCAGGCCATCAATCCAGTTGTAAGTGCTGGAGCTTTTCATTTTGCGGATTTGCGACCACGTCGTCGTATTCCACAA
>JAIBAF010000115.1 GCA_019695335.1 bacterium | reverse complement strand
AGGCCTTCTTCAAGAATAAAACCTGCCGAAAGAAATTTCGGAACGGCTCCGCACATAGCCAGATCGTTGATCGTTCCATTGATAGCAAGATCGCCGATATTGCCTCCCGGAAAAAAAATCGGATTGACCACATACGAATCCGTTGACATGGCCAGTCGTTCCTTGCCGACTTTTAATAACGCGCCGTCATGGCCTTCGCTGAGGATGGAATTTCGGAATGCCGGCATAAAAACAGATTGCAGTAATTGATGAGATAAAGTGCCGCCTCCGCCGTGCGCCAGCAAGATCTGTTCATAGTTGTTTTTTGGAAGGGGGCAGGCTAACGAATCCGATAGGCCAGAGTCATTTTTTTTCGAAGAGTCATCAAGCATAAATCAAGATCCTTTTTATAGCAACGAGTGAATTTTTAATTCATTTTACTTTGAGTTTTCATTGGGCGTATTTTGCCGTAATGAAAATACGCCGCGCAAGCGCCTTCGGAAGAAACCATGGGCGCGCCAAGAGGATGTTCAGGCGTACATTCTTTTCCAAAAGCCTGGCATGTCGTCGGTTTGCGTAATCCTTGCAGAACTTCACCTGCAATACAAGTACCGGGCTCGCTGGTAACAATATGGCCGACGTTATAAACTTTCTCAGCATCAAATGCACTGAAAGAATCTTTTAGCCGATAACCTGAAGCCGGAATCTTTCCGATGCCGCGCCAGGCACGGTCGGTTATTTCAAAAACTGTCGCCAATAATTGACGGGCAGGAATATTACCTTTAGGGCTTACGACTCTTCGGTATTGATTTTCCACTTCACACCGTCCGACCTCCAATTGCTGAATAGCGATGAGTATCCCTTGCAAAATATCCACAGGTTCAAATCCCGTCACAATGATAGGCACGCGAAATTTTTTTGATAGTGGAAAATATTCTTCATATCCCATGACCGTACATACATGACCGGCCGCAAGAAAAGCCTGGATACGGTGTTCTGGCGCCGACAGGAGCGCGTCAATCGCCGGTGGAACCAGTACGTGAGAACACAATATGGAAAAATTTTTCAGATTTCGCCGGCTGGCTTCCATTACGGCCATGGCGTTAGCCGGCGCAGTCGTTTCGAATCCCACGGCGAAAAAAACGATATTTTTATCAGGTCTTGCGGAAGCGAGCTGAACGGCATCGAGCGGGGAGTACACCATTCGGATATCGGCGCCGCGCGCTTTAATGCTCAAGAGATCTTCATGGCTGCCGGGTACTCGCAGCATATCACCAAAAGAAGTGAAGATGACATCCGGTCTTGATGCAATGGCCAACGCCTTGTCGATCATTTCGAGAGGGGTTACGCATACAGGACAGCCGGGCCCGTGCACCAGCGTCACTTCAGGCGGCAGCATGGTTTCGATTCCATATTTCAGAATCGTGTGTGTCTGACCGCCGCAAATTTCCATGATCGTCCACGGCTTGCTGATGGTCCGTTGAATTTCTTTGGCCAGAATTTTGGCGGCCGCTGCATCACGAAATTCGTCGAGATATTTCATGGCGTGCCTCCTTGCCGGTATTGATCCGTATCGCTACGCAATTCCTGATCGAGGTCGCCCATTTCATGCAAAAGCCGTAATGTTTCTTCGGCGTCCTTTTCGTCGATTTTACTTAGCGCAAAACCGACATGGACCATTACGTAATCGCCGACTTTGGCGTCGGGAAGCCATTCGAGGCAAACGCTTTTTCCAATGCCTCCAAAACTGACTTGTGCCATTCGCAGCCCGCTATCGCCGGACTGGATGGAGAGAATTTTACCTGGAACGGCTAAACACATAATTTAATCCTTTTATTTATTCACCAGAGATCGCAGAGAATACCGAGTCAAAATATTTTTTAAAAATTCATTGCAGAATTCTTGAGATTAAATGTTTTAAACATTTAATTCCTCTGCGTGTTCTGCGTTCTCCGGTGTAAAATGATACTTTCCTACCGCATAAGCCGCCTGACCGTAGGACAATCCGCCGTCATTCGGCGGTACCCGTTGGTGCCAGTACGCACGCCGTCCGCTGTTTTGGATCCGCTCGACCGCACGCTCCAGAAGATAGCCGTTCTGGAAACAACCGCCGCTGAGTACAACACGATCATGACCTAATTTTTCGGCCACGCTCACGATCATCGCCGCTAAAGTTTCGTGAAAAGCAGCGGCAATTTCACGACGGGGTATTTTGCCTAAGTCATCTAAAATTTTTTCTACCATCGGCTTCCAGTCTAAAAGAATTGGCGAATGATGAATAAGATGGAACGGATAGGGTTCGACCGCTTTGCCAAGCGCCTGATGTTCAAGACGCATAGCGGCCTGGCCTTCGTATGAATTGATCGCAGCGATTCCGACAATAGCGGCAATGGCGTCGAACAAGCGCCCGGCGCTGCTTGTTTGGACAGTGCAAATATTTTTGGTGAGTAGGGTCTGAAAAATTCTTTTTTCTTCTCCCGTAAAACAGGACCACACGGAAAGAGGTTGCTCGAATATGGATTCACCGGCCATTGAAAACAGTAATCCCATTGCCGAGCGCCGTGGCTCACGGACAGCCGTCTCACCTCCGGGCAATAAGAACGGATGAAGTTGAGCAACGTGTGAACATTGGTGTCCGTCATATTCAAAAAATTCTCCACCCCAAATGGTTCCGTCGGAGCCCAATCCCGTGCCGTCCCAAGCTACACCAAGGACTCTTCCCTTTAATTTGTTTTCAGCATAACAACCGGCAACGTGTGCTTCGTGATGTTGAATAGCCATGACGGTAACAGATTGTTCATTACCGAATTTGGTTGAAAGATAATCGGGATGTTCATCCGTTGCGATGACGGCGGGTTTGGTATCGTATAAAGTGATCAAATCGTTGGTGACGCGCGTAAAGGCGTCATACGCTTCAGTGCTTGACAGGTCGCCGATGTGTTGGCTTAAAAATACTTGCCCGTCGAATGCGAGTGCAATCGTGTTTTTCAAGTGCCCGCCGACAGCAAGAATGGGTGGTGATACGCACTCTATCGGTACAGGCATCGGCGCATACCCGCGCGCCCGTCGGAGAATGAGTTCCCGGCCTAATAAAAATCGTACAACCGAATCGTCCACATGCCGGCGGATCGGGCGGTCATGCATTAAAAAATAATCCGCAATCGTATGGAGTCGCGCCAATGCTTCGTGGTCGTCAATGCAAATCGGTTCTTCACTCAAATTGCCGCTGGTGCAGATGACCGGTTTGCCGATCAAATGCATCAGGATGTGATGCAACGGTGTGTAAGGCATCATGACGCCGAGGAATGCATTAGACGGCGCAATGGCATCCAAACCGTCGCGTGACATTTCACGCCGTTGCAACAAGACAATTGGCGATTCGGTGGAATGCAAGAGACGCAATTCCATCGGAGAAACATTGCAGACGGAATGAATCCAATGTTCGTCCGGGGCCATCACGGCAAACGGTTTTTCATCGCGGCGTTTACGTTGACGCAGGCGAAATACGGCTTCGGGATTTTCCGCGAGGCAAAATAATTGATATCCGCCGAGACCTTTGACGGCAACAATTTTTCCGTTCAGAATCGCTTCACCGGCTGCAACCATTGCCGTGTGTCTGGCGGCCAAAACATGGCCGGTATTATCGGTCCATCGCACTTGCGGACCGCAAACCGGACAAGCCGTCGGCTGGGCATGAAATCGACGGTCGAGAGGATTGTTATATTCCGCAAAACATTCCGGACACAAAGTAAAATCTTTCATCGTAGTATTCGGGCGATCATAAGGCAATTGTTCGATAATGGAAAAACGCGGACCGCAGTGAGTGCAGTTGATAAAAGGATATAAATGCCGGCGATTATGAGGATCCCAGAGTTCGGTTAAACAGTCAGGGCATGTTGCAATATCCGGAAGAATAAAAGCCGACCGATGTCCGTTCGATGCACTTTCGCGAATTTCAAAAGTCATGTCGTTGACCGGATCGAAAACAGAATATTCCAGACTTTGAATGACGGCCAGTTTGGGTTTGTCAGTGGATATCCTCAACAGGAAATCGTACAAACGATCCCGATCGCCCTCGGCTTCTATTAAAACGCCTTGCGGCGTATTGGTGATAAAACCGCGGAGACTGAGGGCTTTGGCCAGATTGTATATAAATGGCCGGAACCCCACGCCTTGAACGGCGCCATGAATAACGATGTGGAAACGCTGTTGCATCATTATCCTTTGATTTGTGAATGAAGCCATGCGCACCACGGATCCATTCCCTCTCCGGTCGTACAGGAAATTTCAAATACACGCAAGGACGGATTGATCGACAACGCATTCCCTCGTAGCGTAGCAATATCCGAATGAACGTACGGCAAGAGATCAATTTTATTAATAATCAAAACGGATGCTTTAATAAACATCCCGGGATACTTCAGCGGTTTGTCGTCGCCTTCCGTCACGCTGACCACAACAATTTTCATGTCTTCACCCAGATCATAACTGGAAGGACAAACCAGGTTGCCGACGTTTTCAATCATCAGCAGGCGAATGTTTTTTTCGTCGAGGCGCTTAAAAGCGTCGTCTACCAATTGTGCTTCGAGATGGCAGGCGCCGTTGGTAACGATCTGCACTACGGGAACATCCAATGCGTGAATCCGTTGAGCGTCGAGGTCAGTTTGCACGTCGCCTTCAATGACGGCCATCGGCATTGTATTTTTTAATCGCCGGATGGTGGCTTCCAGCAAACTTGTTTTTCCGGATCCGGGTGAACTCACGAAATTAACCGTAAAAATTTTTTGTGATGACCATGTCTGGCGTAGCCGTGATGCGATGGCGTCATTTTTTTCAAGAACTTTTCTTTCAACAGTGATCATGCTGTTCATACAACCTCCGATGGGGATTCTTCCAATTCGATGTAGGCGAGTTCCAATTCTTGTCCGGTTTGGGAAATGAGTTGTGAACTGCCGCACTTCGGACAAACATGCGCCCAACCTTCCGGTTCGAAAGAATGGTTGCAGGCGGTACAGTGAAGAGTGTAAGGCACCAACTCAATCGAAAGTTTCGCGGATTGTAAAGGCGTCTGGTTAACTAATGCATCGAAACAAAACGTCAGCGATTCCGGCAAAATGGATGACAGCGTACCGATCCGCAATGCGATGTTCCGGACTGAAGGTCTGCGTTCGGCAGACACATGTTCTTCGATCTGACGAATTAATTCTTGTGCAATGGACATTTCGTGCATATCAACTCCATAGCCAGTAAAATCCAAGGCCTATGCAGACAACACCCGAGCCCATCAGCAGGGAGTGCAGCGGCACACTGCGATGGATCAATTTGACAGAAATCCATCCGATTCCGGCTGAAAAAACAGCCATAGCGATCATGGTTCCGGCTGAAAATGAAATCAAATAAGCCGCCGCCGCCGTGCGGGATGGCATGGCCAAAGTAGGCAACACACCTAAAACGTGCGTCCCGCCCGCCAAGCCATGAATCACGCCGATCCACCATGAAGCATGGGAATGCGTGTGACTAACCGAAG
>JAIBAF010000114.1 GCA_019695335.1 bacterium | reverse complement strand
AGTTCGCTCATCCCACAATATCCCAATACAAATCCTTCCAACCCGGATTCATTTTTTCAATTAATTCCAACTTCCATTGCCGGTTCCATTTTTTAATTCGCTTCTCCCGTAAAATTGCATCATTGATATTCTGAAATTCCTCAAAATATACCAACTTGTGCACGCCATATTTCTTTGTAAAACCGTCATTCACATCGCTTTTATGCTGATAGCTTCGCCTCACTAGATTCTCAGTTACGCCAACGTACAGTGTTCCGTTTCTTTTACTGGCAAGTATATAAACGTAATACGATTTCATTAATCTCCCTCATGTAAAGCTATTCAATCTGCATTCTTCGTAAAAGTCATCCACACCCCGATAGTCGTGATAAACTCCAGCAGAATCCGACTGCCCTCCGTAAGCGTCATTCCCGCCCCGACCTCCTGAAGAACCCAACTGCCCCGTAAGAGTCATTCCCGCGAACGCGGGAAACCAGAGTTCATTTTTTTATTAATTCCCACGCGTCTTCGTCTTCGACAAACTTATCAATTCCCTTTAAATAAAGATACCGTCGATCACGATAAAATAAGCCATTATTATTTGTTTTAGGCGGATAAGCCACACAATACTCTTTGTTGGAAGGTATGTTTAAGTCTGTTAGCTTTTTCCATTGTTCATCAGAATAAATATCATCAATATTTTTATCCCATCCGGCGCAATCCACTGAAACAAATTTACAATTTCCAATATCAAGGGCTGCTTGTATCGCTTGATTGATATGTACATCAGAAAAAGAATACCCTAATGTCATAATAATATTTGCTTGAAGACAATCGGTTTGGAATGCATGAAAAAAATATGACATAGGCTTAAATAGAATCCTATTAGCTTTATTAAGACCAGTAATTATTGGCGTCATCAATATAGGATTACCTTTTTGATCGTATTTGTCTGGTTCAGATTGTATGGAGTAGTTAACACCCCTGACCCATTCAAACCAGTTATTGTTTGGTCTTGATTCATAATATATTGAACCGTGTAAATTAAAATTGCAATTCTCATCTAAGCATCTGAATATCCTTTGAGGATTGGCCGCATAATATTCAGCATCAATTTTTTGATCAAAACCATCGAAACCATCTAAAATAGAATTCACAATATGATCGTAGTTAAGAGTGTAAGATCGTATGGTATAGTCGAAGAAAAAACTTAAAAAACTCATAAGCTTATTCATTGAATCTTTGCACGACAGTTTAGACCGATCAACATATTCGATAACTCTTCCAAAGATACGATCAATTATGTTCTCATAGACGTCTCGGATATTTCGCTGGATATCATCACTTGGCGGCAGATTGCTTATGTTAAGGCCTTTTTGAAGTGGATAGTATTTGTCTTCACAAAATCTTTTTATTTCATCATTCAATGGAAAAGTAAAGATTTCATCCCGTGTTGAATCTGAAATACTCCAATCAGTTTTAGCGTGTGAAAAGCCTCCATGACTTTGAAGCTCTAGTTTAGATTTTCTACAGAAGTATTGATGTATTTCTTCAATCTCATTAATAATGTGTTCAAAATTTATAGAATTAATTTCCTTCTGTTTTTTCAATAATTCATAGACCTTATCTACCAACGGTTCTTTCAAGTTACATACACTATCCGTAATATCCTTTGTAGTGGGTGCATCCCAAAGCTTTGTGAATCCCGCGCCGGTTAAGATTACAATTTTCTTTTTCATAGTATAGTTTCCTCTCTGGATTCCCGCTTTCGCGGGAATGACTATTGCCGAGGCTGTCGGAACTCCTGCCGGAGTCTATCCTGATTTGTCGGAATGACAGTCGCGAATCTGGATTCCCGCGTTTGCGGGAATGACAATGACGGGACTGAAACGACAACAGTCGTTATAAATAAAAAAACCACACAACTTCCCAAAACTTCGGGACGTTGTGTGGTTTGTTAATTTTACTATCACTTCGCGTCCCCCACGACGCGACCTCCTAGTGGAGGTTAAAACATTACGAACAGCCCATGCTGTTGCCGCAGTTGAGGCACTTGTAGCAGGCGCCGTTGCGGACGGTCATGTGACCGCAGACGTCGCACGCCGGGGCGTCGCCCATCATTTCGCTGAGTTGTCTTTCCATCTGGTTTGCGCCGATCTCTTTCGAAGCGGCCGGCGTTTCCATCGTAGCGGTCGGTTTGACATCGTCTTTCTGCGCGGGCGCTTCATTGTCCAATGTCGGCGGCACGTGAACGAAATCCATCCGTCCTAAATATTCCATGCCGAGTACTCTGAAAATAAAGTCGAGAATCGACGTCGCATTTTTGATATTCGGGTGATCGGTGAATCCGCTCGGCTCGAACCGTGTGAAGGTGAATTTCTCGACGAATTTCTCCAGCGGCACGCCGTATTGCAATCCCATCGACACCGCGACGGCAAAACAGTTTAACAAGCTACGGTAAGCCGCGCCTTCTTTGAACATGTCGATGAAGATTTCGCCGAGCTGGCCGTTTTCGTATTCGCCGGTGCGGAAATAAATCTTATGGCCGCCGAGCGATACTTCCTGTGTGAAGCCGTGGCGTTTGTGCGGGATCGGTTTTTTCTGGCCGCGACGCAATTCTTTATTCACTTTCGCTACCGCATCCGCGACAGCTTTATCGAGCTGTTCCTGCGTGATCGCCGAACTGTCCGTGGCTGTTTCCGACGAAATGGCTTTACTTGTCAAAGGCTGAGAGAATTTCGATCCGTCGCGGTACAGAGCGATCGCTTTGAGGCCGAGTTTCCACGCTTCGAAATAAATTTTTTCGATGTCTTTGACGGTGGCTTCGTTGGGAATGTTTACCGTTTTGGAAATCGCGCCGGAAAGGAACGGTTGCACGGCCGACATCATCTTCACGTGTCCCATCGGATCGATGAACCGTTTGCCGATACCGCATTTATTGGCGCAATCGAATACAGCGAGATGTTCTTCTTTGAGCAAATGCGTGCCTTCGACCGTTTGCGCGCCGCCGATGTAGATCACCGCGCGGGAGATCTGTTCGCCCGAAAGTCCGCGGGCTTTGAGCGTTTTGATATTCACATTTGGCGTCCATTCGTCGAGCGATTTGTTTTTGTTGACGTATTCCTCCGCTTCGTCAATTTCCTTGTCGGTGAAACCCATTTGTTTGAGTTGATCCGGGTTCACGTACGGCGCACCGTTGAATGTGCCGTGGCCGAGGATATATTTGATGATACCATCGATCTCCTCAGCGGTATATCCTAATTTATTCAGCGTTTGCGGAATGGAATTATTGACGATCTTGAAATAACCGCCGCCGGCTAATTTTTTCCATTTCACGAGTGAAAATTCCGGCTCGACGCCCGTCGTATCGCAATCCATGAGAAGCCCGATCGTGCCGGTCGGCGCGAGCACCGTCGCCTGCGCGTTACGGTAACCGTATTTTTCGCCCAGCGTGACGCAAGTATCCCAATCTGCACGCGCGGCTTTGATCAGATCGTCCGGACAGAAATCGGGACTGATTTTATAAGCGGCGTCGCGGTGTTTATTCATCACGCGCAACATCGGTTTTTCGTTTTTCTTGTAACCCGGGAACGGGCCTTTGACGGCAGCCACTTCGGCTGAACCGCTGTAAGCGGCGGCGTGCATGATCGACGTGATCGCACCTGCGACCGCGCGGCCTTCTTCGGAATCGTACGGCAAACCATTGACCATCAGCAACGTTCCGAGATTGGCGTAACCCAAACCGAGCGGGCGATAATCATGGCTGTTTTGCGCGATCTGCTGCGTCGGATACGACGACATATCGACGAGAATTTCCTGTGCAATGATAAAAATGCGGCAGGCTTCGCGATACCCTTCGATATCAAAATGGCCGTTCTCGTCGGCAAATTTCATCAAATTGATCGATGCAAGATTACACGCGCTGTCGTCGAGGAACATATATTCCGAGCAAGGATTCGATGCGTGAATTTTGTCCGTATTCGGACACGTGTGCCAGTCGTTGATCGTATCGTCGAACTGCACGCCCGGATCGGCGCACGCCCAAGCCGCAAATGCAACTTGTTCGTACAACGCGCGGGCTTTATAAGTATCGACGACGTCGCCGGACGTGCGGGCCAAGGTCTTCCATTCCCCGTCTTCGAGTACGGCGTTCATAAATTTATCCGACACACGGACAGAGTTGTTGGAGTTTTGGCCGGAAACGGTTTGGTACGCTTCGCCGTTGAAGTCGGAATCATAACCGGCATCCATCAACGCTTTGACTTTTTTCTCTTCTTTTACTTTCCAATTGATAAAATCTTCGATTTCCGGGTGATCCATGTCGAGACAAACCATTTTGGCCGCTCGGCGCGTCGTGCCGCCGGATTTGGTAGCGCCAGCGCCGCGATCCAAGACCGCGAGAAAAGACATCAGACCGGATGACGTACCGCCGCCGGAAAGTTTTTCCTGTTTACCGCGGAGAGCGGAAAAGTTACTGCCTGTGCCCGAACCGTATTTGAAAAGTTTGGCCTCGTTTTTGGCTAATTCGAAAATGCCCATCAAGTCGTCGCCGACGGATTGAATAAAACACGCCGAACATTGCGGCTTGGAATATGAATCGACGGTTTGTTCGATCATTTGTTTTTTCATATCCCAGTAGAAATTGCCGCCGGAACCTTTGATGCCGTATTCATGCGACAGACCGCAGTTGAACCAAACCGGCGAATTGAACGCACCCATTTGATTGGCAAGCAAGTGCGTGAGTTCCATTTCGAATACGTCGGCATCTTTGGACGAATCGAAATAGCCCATCGCCTCGCCTTCCGTGCGAATGGTATGTGCTACGCGGTAAACAAGTTGGCGAACGCTGGTCTCATGACCGGTGCCGGGCACGCCGGCTTTGCGAAAATACTTGGAGGCGGCAATATCCGTCGCCAATTGCGACCAGGATTTCGGAAATTCAAGGTCTTTCATTTCAAAAACGACCGTTCCGTCCGGTTCGGTAATAACGCTACTGCGTTTTTCCCACTCGATACGGTCAAAGGGATGCACAGCTTCCGTCGTAAAATAACGGTGCATACGCAATCCTTTGGCCCCATCATAGGCAATGCCGTTGATGGTCTGATTTGTCACTTTTTTTGGAGATGATTTAACCTCCACAACCCGAGCATCTGAGTTTTTGACTGCCATGATCAAGAATCCTTAACGTTAGATTGGTTAAATAAGTATATAAAATCGATCTTCAGTGAATCAAAAATGAGTGAAAAACCTATCGTTCAGAAATGATTATCATTTCTGACTTCTGCCTTTGCCAAAAATTTGCAAAATTTAATTTGTATTTAAAGTGTGCCGGATCAGGTCTATCGCAACACACTTCCGGTATGGAGAACACATCCTTTTTGATGCCAAATTCAGGATTGTTTCCAATTCTGAAAAGCTCTCTCAACAGGGGTAGCTCCATTATAAAGAACGACCTTTTTAAACGCAAGACAAATTTATTAACTAACATTAATCCACAATTTATTAACATTATTAATAAATAAAAATCAAATAATTAAAATTCAAGTAAAAAGTTATCAACATAAAAAAGCTGTTCACAAATTATAAACTCGTACATGTTGAAAAAATTGC
>JAIBAF010000113.1 GCA_019695335.1 bacterium | reverse complement strand
ACTTTTGACCGTCCGGTGATATCGCGCCTCCACGGTTATACTCGCCTGACAATTGATACGACACCGTATTTTTCAGAACTGCATCAAAACTTCCGCCACCGCCGCCATATGAACTGTATTGACTGCTACCCGTAATTTTGCGTACTGTCAGCTTATCAACGTCCATCCGCTGACGATTCGTCGAGACAAAACCTACCTGGTTTCCAAGCGGAGCTTCCCATGTTGCTGAATTAACGAAAGTTCCATTGATATAAAAACTGACTGTACTTCCGTTACGCTCGACTTTGATGGTGTTGAGAGCCCCTGCATATTTATTGATCGATGACGACAATGTCCAGCTGATCAAACTGACCCAATTTCCGTTCGACCATTTACCGTAAAGATAATTTCCATCGCCGCTCAGACCGAACGTATAGCAATCGTTCGAAGTCTTATAACCCCAGACGATTCCGTACAAATTATTATCGATGCCGCTGATTTTTTTGATCGTCGCTTCGGCACTGAAATTATCATACGACGAAAGCCCTACGTCTTTGGCAATCATCCACGTCGTTTCGCTCGTATTGTCAAACGTATAGTAACCGTTCTGAACCTTAAAATAATAATCTTTGGTACTGCCTTCGTACCAATTGTTCGTATTGCTGTAAAAATCATCGGAAAATACGACGTCGCTTTGAGCGGCCGCATTCCCAAACATCAGCAATACAAGCATAGCTGAAAGAATGATGCTCCTCATAGGATTCCTCCTGGTAAAAAAGTGAATAATGAATGTTAATGAACAAACATTTCCACCAGGTTAATCGCTTTTTGCCGCGATGTTATATGATTTTAAAAATAAAGGATTGCTCAACGACCGATTCACCTTCAGCATAGGTCACAGATTGGAACCGGATTTGAGCCAAAATACTCTTGAGGCACGAAATAAAACCGATATTGCTGATTCCTTTTTGAATAACGGAAATACTGTCAACATTACCGGCAGGTTTGATCACGAAACGCACACGCACTTTAAAATTTAAAGTATCATTTTTCTTGATATGATTGCCATAACAATTGCGGAAGTAATCGATCTTTTGTTGAATCCGTAAACTTACTTCTTCTTCACTTCTTGGTCCGCCAAAAACAGCCGGCGCCGGACAAAAGACGTCTAAAGTTCCTTGTGCCGAAACATCGTTAATGAAAAAACCTAGCAAGAATAATAAAATCGACCATCCCGCAAACCGTTTCAAAAAAATGTCGCTCCTAATTTTGCAAAATAGATTCATCAAAGACGTTAGCGGTAAATACCTGAATTGTTGTTTCTTTCCATTGCCAAGCGTCTTTGGGTAAATAAGCCTTTACGCACGTTTGTTCAAGAAAAGTATTTCGATCCCATCGATGTTCGATCGCAACCTGCGGAAGCAAAAGCCCATGGTGTCGGCCGGAAATAATCAGTAATCCGTGTTTACCGACGACAACGTCATTCGGATTTTTAATTACCTCTAATGGCGATAATACTGAAATTTCAATGAACAAATCTTTGATTTCGTCCCGTTGAACCGGATTGAACCGAGAGTCATGCAATGCAGCAGATACTGCCGCTTCGTTGACAGTCCAGTATAACTCGCGTTCTCCTTCGATCATTCCGACACATCCTCGCAAGCGATGATATTTTTCAAGAGTTACAAAAGCGCCTGCATTCATCTTTAACGAGGGCGAATAATCAAAACGTGTATCCAGATTCGATAATGTTGTGTCGGTAACAGCTGATTCGACGGCGCTACGTGCAACTTTAAGGAGAATCGTTTTGTCCACAGCCGTCAAGTCCATGTCTTCTCCTTGGGAGAACCGATTAAATATACATCGCGGCATGTTAGAAATGCAAGCATTATATCGGCCTATTTTCCAGAATATTTGCAATAAAATTTTGCAGCACCGGCCGCACTGCGTCTAAAGGCATGGCACGCCCTGTCCATATTCTAAAGGCTTCTGCAGCCTGTCTTATCAGCATTTCGATTCCATTGACAGTCTTTGCGCCGGCTGATTTAGCGTGTCTGAGGAAAGTCGTTTCGATAGGATTGTAGATCAGATCGTACACCAACTGATCCTTTCTGAAAAATTCCGGCTGAACCAACGATGTCTCACTGTTTAAACCAACAGAAGTCGCATTGATAATCAATTGAAATTGCCTGCCTGAGATTTCTTTCAAAAGTCCCAAGTCCAGTTGGGTCGATCGATTTAATTTTGAAAACTGACGAATTAACTGAATAGTATTTTTCTTTGTCCGATTATTGATTATAATTCGCCGGCATTGATAATGTGTCATTAACGCATACACAGCGGCTCTGGCACTGCCTCCCGCGCCAAAAATCAACACCTCTGCATTACGTAATTCTTTTTTTGCAAATTGCAGAGAACCGGCGAATCCCGAATAATCGGTATTGTCTCCATAACTCTTTCCATTTTGAAAGACAATCGTATTAACAGCGCCGATCAATCGCGCTTCAGGAGTCACACTATCGAGATATTTTGCCACTTGATTTTTATGCGGAACAGTAACATTGAGTCCTTTGACGCCCAACGCCTGTGCCCCTGAAAGCGCACGGCGCAATTGGCCGCGCTCAACATCCCATGCAAAATACCGTGAATTTAAATGCAGGGTTTTGAATGCCGTATTGTGAATTAACGGCGAAAAGGAATGATGCACCGGATGGCCAATCAAGCCATAAAGCGTTGTTGAACCATTTATTTCAGAAATCGAATTCAATAATACAAATTACCGATGTAGAGACTTAGAAAAATCAGTGAATAAACTCTCGTCGATCGTATCTGAAATGTTAATATTCTCCAAACGTATAAAATTATCCGCAGCAATTGCCGATCTTGATACGGACAACTTAATACCATTGAAATCTTTCCATTCTTCCCAAAGATACTCGCCCGTCTCCGTACTATCGCCATTCAATACAAATTTCCAACGATCCATCAGGTGAGTTGTTTTATTGACATACACCCAATAATGATCTTTGGGCGTTAAACCTACATCGCTAAAAGAAAGATGGACGATATCATGTTCGATACCCGATTCATCTTTGGATGCACCTTCATATTTCAGCGTAACACCCGCATCTTTGATTTTCCATGGCATGATCAACCAATACGTATCATTGATGTAGCGACCGTAACCGTAATCGAGTTGTTTCTGCAAAGTTGAATCCACCGACACTTTCTGACTGTCCAGGTAAGCTTCACCGGATTTTTTGTTAACGTCATCGAACAGGACGACGTAAGATTTACCGTCACGCATTTTACCTTCAACCCGGTAACGGCCCGTCTGTTTATCCCATAAATGGGAGTGACGGATGGGCGGAAATTTCCTCCGCGTCACCACAAAGTCAAACCGGATATAGCGCGCGTTATCAAATGCTTTTTGTCCGCCCATAGCATCAATCATTCGATCAGCAATGGACAGGGAGGCCGAATCTGCTTTCAAAGCGAGAGCCGCGTGTGCAGTTATAGCAACCTTTTCAGATTCATTTTTCTTAGAACAACCAACCAGTAGCAGTAGTGCAAGAGTAACAAGTAGCGTTTTCATAAATTAGATCCGAGGGTTATTTGATTTTAGCTTTTTGTGATTCAAGATAAGCCGAATCGACGACTTTCCATTTGACATTGTAATCATCGCCCATCGCTGTATCATACAAAATTAAATATTTATTGCTCCCAAAATGGAAAACTTGCACCTGCAAAATCTGTTCATTCTTATCGAGCGGCAGGTCGTCGAAGATTTTGTACGATTTCAATTCAACCGGTGTTACTTCCGAACCAACTATCGGATGGAGCAAATATTTGTTCAAGGTATTAGTAGTGACGAAATTATCGCCTTTCATAAACATGTCGCTGACCAAAACGCCTGCAACAGTTCCACCAATGATCGATAATAACGACAGAGGATGCGCTAGTTTCTTAGCGCCTTTTTGATTGCTGGCCGCATCCGCCGCTATGTATCCGATTCCGATGCCTACTCCTCCACCGACCACACCTCCGATAATATGCGCAGATTTTTTTGAGCCTTGGTATGGAACCACCACTCGTGAAACGGCTTCGGCCGGTAACTCAACGCGTTTCCCGTTACGTTCGATCACCAAAACATCCGAGGACATCTCAACAATCTTTCCGCTGAAATCAACTTCGTCAACGTAGATCGTCGCGCCAGATATTTTGTTACGATCAATAATCTCTTGCCATTTGGCATTATTGACGGTGCGAAGGCTTTCTCCGCATGCGGTCATCCACAGACAACCCAAACTGACCACCAATGCTCTAAGCGTCGATACATTCATTATTAATCTCCCTAAGGTAATTCTGATTCGCTGGATTATACTAAAATGCTCGCTGAACCGTCACGATCAATGCGCTAAAAACCGTTCAGCGTCGATCGCCGCCATGCAGCCCGTGCCCGCCGCCGTAATCGCCTGACGGTAATAATTATCCTGAGCATCGCCGCATGCAAATACTCCTGGGATATTGGTCTTCGTCGATTTCGCCTGAGTCACGATATAACCGTTCTCATCCATGTCGAGAAAACCTTTGAAGATATCCGTGTTGGGTTTGTGGCCAATGGCAATAAAAAGGCCTTGCGTCGTAACTTCCGTGAGTTCTTTCGTTACAAGATTGCGTAATTTGATGCCTTTGATGTGAGACTCTTGATCGCCGACCACGTCTTCGACAACCGAATCGTAAATGAACTTAATTTTCGGATTATTTTTTGCACGATCAAGCATGATCTTGGATGCGCGAAATTCCTTTCGACGGTGCACGAGCGTCACTTCATTTGCAAAACGCGTCAGGTACGTCGCCTCCTCCATTGCCGTATCGCCACCGCCAACAACCATGATGTTTTTACCTTTGAAGAAAAAACCATCACAGGTCGCACACGCTGAAACGCCATAGCCCATCAATTCTTTTTCTTTCGGTAAGCCGAGCAATTTCGCCGATGCACCCGTCGCGACGATCACCGTTTCGCTCCAATGTTCTTCGCCGGAATCATCCACCAATTTAAACGGTCTCTGTGAAAAATCGACTTTCTCGATTGAACGAAACATACATTCCGCACCGAACCGTTTCGCCTGCTCACGCAACATTTCCATCATTTCCGGCCCCATGACTCCTTTGGGGAAACCGGGATAATTTTCCACTTCCGTCGTGATCGTCAATTGTCCACCCGGCTGATGCCCTTCAAAAACAAGCGGAGCTAAGTTAGCACGACCTGCGTAAATTGCCGCCGTAAATCCTGCTGGTCCCGATCCGATGATCGTGATTTTTCGAACTTTTTTTTCCATCAATATCCTCTTACAAATTAGTTAAACAAAGTTTTCTGAGCCGCTGCACCAGACTCCATTGTAACGGAATTTGTGCTAAACATTGCAGCAAGCCGGCGACTATAAAATATATCACGCCGGAGCTTTCCGGCTTCAGTTGTAACATCACGGCCGCACAAAAAATTCCTGTAATGATGATCCACAAAGGCATACGGCTGATGTAAGCTATTAATCCAAAAGATTTATCGAAACGGCGTGAAAACAAAACAAACCATAAGCGATCCGCGAGCCATCCACTGAAAAAAAACACCACGGTGAGAGCTAATGTCTTCAGCCACCAGAAAATATTAATTTCCGAATAGATCAAAACCAATCCAAGCCAGATCACCAAAGATGAGAGATTTGCATAGGTAAAGTTCCGCACAACTACCTGAAACCATCGTTCAGATTC
>JAIBAF010000112.1 GCA_019695335.1 bacterium | reverse complement strand
GCAAGGCCGAGATCGTGCAGAGCGTGACGATTAAAGCCGTGCGCATGGTTGATTTTAGCAATTGCAAGAAGCAAAACCGGCGCATTCTGAGCAAAAAGCCGGTTATTGGAAGTAAGGATATTCAATAGATGTTCAAAAGTTTCTTTTGATTCTTTGCGCACAAGAATAAATCGCCACGGCTGCTCATTAAAAGATGAAGGCGCCCACCGGGCGGCTTCAAACAGGCTTTGCAGCTTGTCATCGGATACGGGTTCGTCCGAAAACGCTCTTGGACTCCAGCGGTTGCGGATCAGATCGTTAACTGGAAACTGAACGGGTGCGGGTTTACTAATGGATTTCATAATGTTTAAATTGAAATATTTTAAATTCAAAATATATAACCTGTTTATTATAAAATTATTCCCTTAAAGACAATCCAAGTTTCTTGAGTAGCCGGCCTAACTGTTCTTGTTCGTCCGGCGTTAATACCGATACCAATGTAGTAATATAGCCTGCATGTTTAGCAAAGATTCGCAAAAACAGCTTTTTCCCTTTGGGAGTGAGTTGAATCATGACAGATCGGCGATCTTTATCGCCACGCTCGCGCCCTACGAGACCTTCTTTTTCGAGATTGTCAATAACAACGGTCATATTGCCGCCGGAAACAAGCATTTTCTTACAGAGATCGCCGGTGGTCATCGGGCCTAAATGCCCGAGACACTCCAGCACGCCGAATTGTGGTTGCGTCAATCCGAAAGTACGGATGTGCTCATGGGTTCGTTTGTTGAAAACAGAAAAAGCTCTCGCAAGTTTGACCCACATTGTTAGAGCGCGGTCGGCTGATTGGCCATATTGCCGGGTCGTTTTCATAATTAGTTTGAATTCGTAATATTTATAACAAAGTTGTAAAAAAAATCAATGGATTAACCTCGCCGATTAGACTACTGATCGAATGGATTCGGGAATCTGGATAGTGGTAGGGACCGGTTCGTCCGTTGCAATAAGATCTTTCAGGGTAATTTTGGTTACAACCTGATCGACGGCTTGTTGAATGGTTTGCCACAAGCCTTTGACGGAGCAGCCGACATTGTGATTGCACATATCTTCGACACCGGCATGTTTTTCGCAAAAATCGGCTTCAAAGAGCCGGCCGCCAAGTACGGCCAGTACATCAGCGACCGAAATTTCTTCAGGTCTCCGCGATAGGGCGTAGCCGCCGTCTTGTCCTCGCGTGCTTTCGATAAATCCGCCAAGACGCAACAATCGTGTAAGCTTTGCAACATGCGGAATGCTGATGCCTTCCGCTTCGCTGATCTGAGGAATCGTCCTGCCGCCCAAATGGTGATGCTTGCCGATCTGGATCAGACAGCGTAATCCGTATTCTTCCTGACTACTGAATTTCATTGGCTTGACTTCTGAGTTTTGAAAAAAGATATATCAACAATAAACCTAAAAACAGTATTATAGAAATGCATAATGCAAAGAAAGGAATCATACCATCCATTTCGTCAAAATACTTTTGACCGTTTACTGAAAAATATCCCCACCACCCGAATAGGCCAAGAACAATATCCACTAAAAAAAATGGTATGATTATTTTTTGATATTTTCTCATAAAAATTATAGCATACCCAATTCTAATTTGGCCGCTTCACTCATCATCGAAGGATTCCAGGTCGGCTCCCAAACAATTTCTACTTTAACGCCCGGCACGCCATGAATGTTACGAACTTTATTTTCGACTTCAATAGGCAGTGATTCGGCAACGGGGCAGTGCGGCGAAGTGAGCGTCATTTTAACGTTGACACTTTTGTCATCATCAACTTCTATTCCGTATATTAATCCCATTTCATAAATGTTGACGGGGATTTCGGGATCGTAACACGTACGCAATGTCTCGATGACCTGCGCTTCAATTTGCATTTTTTCAATTAAATTAGTTTCCATTTTCTTCAGTGGTAACAATGTTGGGGTCGTTTTCGAGCGCGGATTGAACAGTGTGCCACGCCAAACTGGCGCATTTGACACGCGCCGGGAATTCCCTGACGCCGGCAAATACAGCCAGCTTGCCAAGTTGAGTATTGTCGACCGGTTGGTCCAAGCTTGATGTAACCAGCGTATGAAAACGTTCAAATATTTCTTTAGCTTCAGCTTTAGTCTTCCCTTTTAAAACCGTTGTCATTAAAGAGGCTGAGGCTTTCGAAATGGCGCATCCGGATCCTTCAAACCGTATATCTTTGATCTTGTCATTTTCAAGAATCAAATAAACGAACAAATGATCGCCGCATAAAGGGTTGAAGCCTTCATGCTGGCAATTGGCGTGATCGAGTTTTCCGAAATTTCTCGGATTTTTGTTGTGATCCAGAATGACTTCCTGGTATAAATCGCGTAGTTCGGACATTAGCTGAATACTTTCATAACTTTACGGATGGCATCGGCCAAAATATCAATCTCTTCTTTAGTATTGTACATCGCCAACGAAGCACGGGATGTCGCCGGTACTTTAAAAAACTGCATGACCGGCTGTGTGCAATGGTGACCCGTTCTAATGGCGATTCCTTCGACGTCTAAAAACGTTCCGACGTCGTGAGGATGCACATTATCTAAAACAAACGATAAAATTCCTGTTTTGCTTTTTGCAGTACCGATCAGACGTAGTCCTTTAATCGATGACAAAACGTCCGTTCCGTATTCCAACAACTCATGTTCATACTGACCGATGGCATCGACGCCGATTGATTGTAAATAACGCACACCAGCCGTCATGGAAATTCCACCAACAATATTGGGCGTTCCAGCTTCAAATTTATAAGGTAATTCATTAAATGTCGTTTTCTCAAATGTGACGGATCGGATCATATCACCGCCACCTTGATACGGCGGCATTTTTTCGAGCAGGGCTTGTTTGCCGTACAAAACACCCACTCCAGTCGGCCCATAAATTTTGTGGCCGGAAAAAACATAAAAATCACAATCCAATGCCCGTACATCCACGGTTAAGTGCTGTACAGCTTGAGCGCCATCCAACAAAACCGGTACGCCGTACCGATGGGCAGTCGCTATCATTTCCTCAACGGGATTGATCGTCCCGAGCGAATTGGACACATGAACGATTGAAACAAATCGGGTGCGTGGATTGAATAATTTTTCGTAAGCATCCAACTGCAATTCACCGCGTTCATTCATCGGAATAACGCGAAGTTTTGCTCCCGTTTGTTCGCAAACGATTTGCCATGGAACAATATTCGAATGATGCTCCATCGCCGAAACAATGATTTCATCGCCTTCTTTGAAAAAGGTACGTCCGTACGATTGTGCTACGAGGTTGATTCCTTCCGTCGTGCCCCTTACAAATAAAATTTCTTTTTCGGAAGCGGCATTGAGGAAATTTTTCAAAATCGTTCGTGTGTTCTCATAGGCTATAGTAGCTTGTGAACTCAGATAATGAACGCCACGGTGAATATTGGAGTTTTCGAAGGTATAATACCGCGTAATGGCATCGATCACTACCTGCGGCTTCTGGCTGGTTGCCGCATTATCGAGATAAACCAACGGTTTGCCATGAACTTGTTGTTTGAGTATCGGAAAATCTTCCCGGATTTTTTGTACGTCAAAAGCAGTTTCGGTACGTAAAACAGAGGCAACGCTCATGAAATATCTTTTTGTTTTTTCAAATCTCGTAATGCACTTTGCAGCGCATTGCAGGTAATTTATTTTTTCAATCGTGATAACAAAATACGATTCAATTCATCACGCAACGGTTCGTAACGCACCTGTTCAACCACACTTCCAGCAAATGCCTGAGTTAGAAGGCTTTCTGCTTCGTGTTTATCCAATCCGCGCGCACGAAGATAAAACAGCATTTCTGAGTCGATTTGTCCGACTGTGGCGCCGTGAGTACATTTGACGTCATCCGCAAATATTTCTAACTGCGGTTTGGTGTTAATCGTTGCATCTTTCGATAATAAGAGCGCATGATTTGATTGTTTGGCGTCCGTTTTTTGTGCATCCTGACGAACAAGAATTTTTCCGTTGAATACAGCGGTTGACTGATCGTCTAAAATTCCTTTATAGACTTCGAAGCTATGGCAATGCGGTTTGGCATGGTCAATAAACGTGCGGTTATCAACATGCTGCTGATCGCGTGCAACGTATACGCCATTTAAACGGCTTTCAATGTCCTCGCCGTCCAGTTCAGTCGCGGCTTCATTGCGCGCCAACGCTGCGCCAAACGAAAAGAGATTCGAGGCAAAATTACTGGAGCGTTGCTGATGAATGTGCATATTGCCGATGTGAAAAGCATTCAAGCTCTCGAGCTGAATTTTGTGATGCTCGAGCACGGAATTTTCATCGGTGTATACTTCCGTAATGGCGTTGGTAAAATAAGTACCTTGGCCTGTGCTAGTATAACTTTCGATGATCGTTGCTTGCGAATGTTTGCCGGCGATAATCATGTTCCATGGCTGAATCAAAGTCGGTTGTTTATCCGATATTGCAACGAACAACAGGTGAATAGGCTTTTCGACCACGGTGTTCTCAGCAATGGCTATGAAAGCTCCGTCCATCAGAAACGCCGAACTCAGTGCCGTGAAAATATTTTTTTCAACGCCCGCATATTGCGTCAGATGTTTGAAAACGAGATCTGAATTTTCATTCACCGCAGTTGCCAGACTTTTGATAGTCAAACCTTTGGGTAATTCATTCAGCGAAGAAAATTCGGAAGAAAAATGGCCGTTGACCAAAACGATTCGATGAGCAGAAAGACTATTAAGAGGTAAAGACGAAAATAATTTTTGTGACAATTTACCTTTGGGATAAACGAGCTCGGGTTCGAATTGGTGCTGAAGAATCGGCTCGACGCTGGTGTATTTCCAATCTTCGTGTTTTGTCGTCGGGAAGTCGTATTCATTAAAATGAGCGAGGCCAAGTTTGTGAATTTCAACGGACGGTGCTGCGACACGCCCGTTCATACTTTTCTCAAAGGCATCATACCGGCTGCGGTACCAATTTTTTTTATCGTCTTGTTTCATGATAATATTTTTTATTCTGAATTATACAGTTGCGGTTTCGGGACGAACCCAGTCGTACCCTTTTTCTTCCAGTTCCAACGCGAGTTCTTTCTTGCCTGATTTAACGATACGTCCATCCATCAGCACATGCACAAAATCCGGCACGATATAATTCAACAGGCGCTGATAGTGCGTTACGACGATCACCGCGTTGCGATGGCTTTTAAGTTGATTAACGCCGTTGGCGACGATGCGTAATGCGTCAATATCCAAACCAGAATCAGTTTCGTCCAATATCGCCAGCTTCGGATCCAATAACGCCATTTGAAAAATTTCATTACGTTTTTTCTCGCCGCCGGAAAATCCTTCATTGACCGGTCGTTTGAGCAAGTCCTGATCGATTTCGACCAGCTTGGATTTTTCTTTGACCAGCGTCATAAAATCCATCGCGTCTAATTCTTCCTGGCCTTTGTGTTTACGAACGGCATTGAGGGCCGCTTTTAAAAAATACATATTATTGACGCCGGGAATTTCAACAGGATACTGAAAAGCAAGGAAAACGCCTTCGCGCGCACGATCTTCCGGAGCCATTTCCAATAAATTCTTTCCTTCGTAAATGACTTCACCGGCAGTAATATCATAATCTTCGCGCCCGGCCAAAATCTGGGCGAGCGTGCTTTTACCGGAGCCGTTGGGTCCCATGATCGCATGTACTTCACCTGCATTAACTTTCAGATTTATTCCGTTGAGAATTTCATTGCCTTCTACCGAGGCATGGAGATTTTTAATTTCGAGCATATGACCTTATTTTAGTTTATTGATTTTCATTAGCCAACGCTTCCTTCCAGACTTACTCCCAATAACTTCTGCGCTTCGACGGCAAATTCCATCGGAAGTTCGCGGAAGACTTCCTTACAGAATCCGTTGACGATCATATTGACGGCGTCTTCGGTCGAGAGTCCGC
>JAIBAF010000111.1 GCA_019695335.1 bacterium | reverse complement strand
AAAAGCTTGCCTTGAAAGTTATTCGCAGACATCGCCTTCTGGAATTATTCTTAGTTGAAGCGCTTCATTTCTCATGGGACAAAGTGCATGAAGAGGCTGACCGGCTTGAACATGTTATCTCAGAAGAATTTGAACACGGAATAGACAAATATTTAGGTATGCCTAAATATGATCCTCATGGAGATCCTATTCCAACTTTAGATGGTGAAATAGATGAGGTGGATTACCACAAACTGGCAGAAATGGATGTCGGCGATACTTGCCAGATTATTCGCGTTACAGATTCACAACGATTACTGCAACTCATGCAGAAAATGGATATCGGGCTTAATGCTACTCTTATTATAAAAGAAAAAGAAGTTTTCGACGGTTCAATCATTGTTAAAATTAATGGCAAAAAAGAACATTTCCTGAGCCGAGAAGTTGCATCAAATATTTTTGTAAAAAAAGCAGGAAAGATATGAAGCTAATCAGGCTATCTGAATTGTTACTTGGACAATCGGCAATCTTGAAAGAAATTAAAATTAACGGCCTGCAAAGGCGGCGATTGCTTGATTTTGGTTTTATTAAAGACAGCGAAATCCAAGTTGCCCAGCGCAGTCCTTTAGGCGATCCTACAGCGTATTGGATTAAAGGCGCACTAATTGCCCTGCGCAAAGAAGAAACGGATAATATTTTTGTTGAAGTCAATCAAAATGCAAAAGGCCAATTATATGAGTAATACCTGTGCTATCCCCAATAATATTGCACAGTCGCGGGAACAGGTTTTTCAAATTAATCTGTCCAAGACACATCATGAGTATGTTATTGCTTTAGCCGGTAATCCTAATACCGGCAAAAGTACGATTTTCAATGCATTGACGGGATTGAATCAGCATACCGGTAATTGGCCGGGAAAAACTGTCAAACGCATGGAAGGCAAATTTCGTTTTCATGATCGACATTATCGTTTAATCGATTTGCCCGGTACCTATTCGCTATTATCCACTTCGACCGATGAGGAGATTGCACGCAATTTTGTCTTGTTCGGAAAACCCGATGTAACAGTGGTAGTAGTGGATTCGACATGCCTTGAGCGGAATCTGAACCTAGTACTACAGATCGCTCAGATAACGAATAATGTTATCCTTTGTTGTAATTTAATCGATGAAGCTAAACGCAAATCGATCTCGATTAACCAACAATCACTTGAACATGATTTGGGTCTTCCGGTTGTATTGACGTCTGCGCGAAATGGTGACGGCCTTGATGACTTGAAAAAGAGCATTGAAGAGATAATTACTGGACAGATCAGACCTCAACCGTTTGCAATTTCTTATCCTGATGAATTGAAAGAGCCAGTGGAAACACTGGTATCAAGCCTGCGCGAACTTTTTCCGACTCTGCCTAATCCTGCTTGGGTTGCAATGCGTTTATTGGACGGCGACCAAAAGATCAAAGAATCTTTGGACTCTGCTGAACTTTTACCGACTTTGCTGAATAATGATAGTTCACTGGCCACGGAAAGTCATCATTTACCATCACCGTCGAATCCTTCGGTAAATACGATTTTCAAGACAGCAGACCACTTAAGCCGATCCGTTCAACCTGTTATGCACGATCTTTTTGTTGAATCCTTATTCCTCGACGCTCAGAGAATTACACGACGAGCTGTTACAAAAAAAACCGGAATACGAATTTGGGACAATAGTTTGGATCATTTGTTGACGTCGCGAATTTTTGGCATTCCCGCAATGGTAATTCTGCTTTCCATCGTTTTCTTTTTGACCATCGAGGGTGCCAATATTCCCTCGCAGATTCTCGCGGACTGGCTATTTCAAATTGAAGGTTTATTAGATCATACATTCAATTATTTAAACGCCCCCTGGTGGCTGACCGGCTTTTTGGCGCATGGCGTTTATCGCGGTCTCGCTTGGGTAATCTCGGTCATGCTGCCGCCGATGGCCATTTTCTTCCCGATTTTCACATTTCTGGAAGATTTCGGATATCTTCCGCGTGTAGCATTCAATCTGGATCGTTTGTTTAAATGGTCAGGCGCTCATGGTAAGCAAGCGTTGGCTATGGGAATGGGTTTCGGATGTAATGCCGCTGGAGTTATCGCTACACGCATCATCGATTCTCCACGCGAGCGTCTGATTGCGATCATCACCAATAATTTTGTTCCATGTAACGGGCGCTGGCCGACTTTGATCATGCTCGCATCCCTATTTGTAGCGGCTGCGTTCCCATCGGCGTTGTCGTCGGTGGCCGCCGCGTCCACAATCGTATTTATAACTCTGTTCGGCGTTTTAGTGACTTTGCTTGTTTCGAAATTTCTCAGCACGCGTACGAGCTTACGCGGCGAATCATCGTTCTTTCAAATTGAATTGCCTCCTTACCGCCGGCCTCAATTTTTGAGAATTATTTATACATCTTTAATTGATCGAACATTGTTGGTGCTCTGGCGGGCCATTGTAATGGCTGCACCTGCAGGCGGCTTGTGCTGGCTATTAGCTAATATTTACGTTGGCCAATATTCATTATTTGCTCATGCAGCCAATTTTCTTCAGCCGATGGGTCAAGCAATCGGTTTGGACGGCGTCATTCTTTTGGCGTATATTATTGCCATCCCGGCCAATGAAATCATTGTCCCCACCATCATTATGGGCTACATGGCTGCAGGGCAGATGACTGAACTGGACAGCGATTTTGAATTGAAACAACTTTTTGTTCAAAACGGATGGTCGGTCATGACGGCCGTCAGCTTGATGCTGTTTTCGCTGCTGCATTATCCATGCAGTACGACGACGATGACAATCTGGAAAGAAACCAAAAGTGTAAAATGGACTGTGGTTTCCAACTTGCTCCCCTTGTCGATAGCCTTCGCTGTTTGTTTTATTGTTGCACAAACATGGCCTCTACTTTTCTGAATCATTTAATTCGTAAAAACAAAAAACCGTGTTATTCATGATAACACGGTTTTTTTATTTTTTAAATAAAAGCCTGTCAATGCTTATGAAAAAAGCGATGCTTCAGTTCATGTTTCAAACCCCATAATAAAAGGGGAATGAAAATTATCATGCTTATGTATTTCAACCAATCAGGGATCAGTGCTTCAGCTTTTCCCAATTGCATCTGAATCGAAATATCAAAAACATCATATATCCGGTTCAAAACAAATCCCATCAGCAATGCCACCAGAGCAATACTAATCACATAGGACCACAAGGAGCGACGGCCTAAAACTTTATTAACCACACTCATCGTCGCCATATTTGTAGCTGGGCCAGCCAGCAAGAAAACCAGTGCTGCTCCGGGAGAAAGTCCTTTCATGATAAATGCAGCAGCAATCGGTGTGGATGAACTTGCACACACATACAATGGCAGACCTACTAACAACATAACGACCATGCTCATCCATTCATTGCCAAGGTAATATTCAAAAAAATTTGCAGGAATTAAGGCCGCGATAATTCCAGATAATATCAAACCAATAAATAAGTAATAGGCAATGTCACCAAGAAGGTCTGTAAAAGCATACTGAATTCCATTTTTCAAACGCCTTCCTAATGTGGCTTTTTCTTCTATTTTCTCTGTTTCACAATGGCAATTCGTACACGCATCGGAGGAAACTTGTGGCAATACCACTTTATCCGATGATTTGTCAAGAAAATTTTCGACAACTCCCGCTGCAAAAGCGGACAGAAATGCTGCGACGGGACGAAACACGGTCATCAATGGGTCAAGCATAGCATAGGAAATAGCTATCGAATCCACACCTGATTCGGGAGTGGAAATTAAAAAACTAACCGTTGCACCCTTACTGGCGCCGTTCTTTCGTAATGAAGTTGCCATCGGAACAACGCTGCAAGAACACAATGGCAATGGTGTACCGTACAACGATGCTTTGATCACCGAACCAACATTTGCCTTCCCGATCTCTTTGACGATTTTATTTTCACTGACCAATGCTTTGATGATTCCTGCGGCGAGAAAACCGATTAAAAGATAGAATGATGCGTCCAACAACGTATCGACAATCGAATAACCGATAACAATTAGATATTGAATCGCTAATGTTTCCACTATCGCCTCTCCTCAATATGCTCAGTGGCTTGCTTCAATAAACTGGTAATGTGATGATCATCGAGTGAATAATAAGTCATTTTGCCGTCGCGGCGAAATTTTACAAGCCGCATGGTTCTTAGAAGACGCAGCTGGTGCGATACAGCCGATTTGGTTACGTTTAAATAATTGGCTAAATCGCAGACGCATAATTCATACTCGGTTAACGCCAAAACAATTTTCAGGCGCGTCGGATCGCTCAATACTTTGAAAACTTCTGCCAATTCATGCAATTCTTCGACCGTTTTCATTCGCTTTTGCAAAGCACGAATCTTTTTTGCATCAAAAAAATCTGCCTCGCAGATATCCGCCTGATCTTCAATTGATTTATGAGGGCGTGAGGTATAGGCTAAATTGGTATGCATAATTTCAATAGTTGAATAAATGCTCAACTGTTAGATACAAATAAAACGGCTTTGAGTCAACAAAAAACTCCAAGGCGTTTTAATGATCAAATTCTACTTGATTTTATTGACCACACCTTATATATTCGCACACTTTTAAATGAATGATGCACCCGTAGCTCAATTGGATAGAGCATCTGACTACGGATCAGAAGGTTTGGGGTTCGACTCCCTACGGGTGTACTAATCAGCAGCCCTTTAAAACCAAATTTTAAAGGGCTTTTTTATTAGACCTATGAAACTACTTGTACTCATTCCAGCTTATAATGCAGAGAAAACTCTTAGCCAACTTATCGATGGAATCCGCCTTTCTCTGGACAATAAATTAGATTATACAATTCTGGTTGTCGACGACGGCTCAACTGATATGACTTCGAACCTTGTGAAAAACTTGAAAGCAGAATTAATTCAGCACGAAAAAAATTCAGGTAAAGGTGCAGCTTTGAAAACAGGGTTTCAATACATGGTCACACATGAATTTGATTTGGTTGCTACTATTGACGCTGACTTACAGCATGACCCAACGGCTCTTTCCGGAATGATCGACTACCTTCAGCACCATTCTTTAGACTTCGTGATAGGTGTTCGCCAGCGCGATGCACGAATGTCCTGGCCTCGCCGTATATCAAATTCGCTCACCTCATGGATAATTTCGATAAGAATATCAATTAAAATCCCTGACAGCCAATCCGGTTATCGCGTCATTCGAAATGAAATTATAAAAAAACTATCGCTTAAAACTTCGCGTTATGAGACGGAATCTGAACTTATTTTAAAAGCGGCTCGCCTCGACTGCAAGTTCGGTTTTTATCCAATCTCGACTATTTATGCGGACGAGAAAAGCTATATTCGTCATTTCATTGACACGTGGCGTTTTATAAAAATGTTTATACTGACCATCAATAAAAATTATTAGCAAAGGATTTTATGAGCCAGCCAGTCGATCTTGAAAAGAAAAAAAGCATGACAAGGAAATTATATGATTGGGTTTTACACTGGGCGGATACGAAGTATGGAACGCCGGCATTAGCCATATTAGCATTTTTTGAATCGTCATTCTTCCCCATCCCCCCCGATCCTTTGCTGATGGCACTTTCATTATCCAAAGTAAAAAAAAGCCTGATATATGCAACAGTATGTTCAATCGCTTCAGTATTGGGAGGAGCGTTTGGCTATTGGATCGGCATTAATTTATGGCATCTGATGTCAGATTTCTTTTTTAACTATATCCCAGGTTTTACGCATGCGGTTTTCGAATTAGTGCGGCAAAAATATTCTGAGCATGCTTTTTTTGCAATTTTTACAGCCGGATTGACGCCAATTCCATATAAAGTTTTCACGATCAGTGCCGGAGTTTTTGAGATTAATTTTTTAACCTTTGTTATTGCTTCGATCTTGGGACGATCAATGAGGTTTTTTCTGGTAGCAGGTCTCATACGAATTTACGGCGAGCAGATCAAACAATTCATCGACAAGTATTTTGATATCTTGTCGATCGCTTTTATTGTACTTCTCATCGGAGGTTTTCTCATAATAAAGTGGTTAACTTGATCGAACAAACTATCAATAAAAAAA
>JAIBAF010000110.1 GCA_019695335.1 bacterium | reverse complement strand
TTTCCTGCAATTCCTGAGTACGCTCAGCAATGCGGTTTTCAAGGGCGCGGTTACGTTCATGAATCTTACGAAGCCGAAATTGATATCCGGTATATAAAGCTGCAATTAGTAATATACCGCACAGACTCCGAAACCACCATGTTGCCCAGAATGGTGACGCGATTGAAAACGTAATTTCAGCCGGTGTTTTACTCCAGATGCCATCGGCATTGATGGCTGTCACTTGAAATGTATAGAGGCCTTCAGGCAAATTAGTATAGCGCACCGATCGCTGATCGGTAAGTTCAGACCACTGATTATCAAAACCTATTAATTTATATCGATAGTGGTTTAAGGAAACATTTTTAAAAGCGAGGGCTGTAAATTGAAAAGTCATTGTACTATTGTCATAGTCCAGAGCCACATCCGGTTGTTGCTCAAATAAATTGGAAGCGATGGACTGATCGGATTTTTGAATGGCCATGGCATTGGTAATATACACGAGCGGTGCTATGTTCGTACGTTCGTCATTGGTCGGAACATAATGCGTAATGCCGTCAAAAAAACCAAACCAAAAATGGCCGTCGCGATCGATCGTCACACTGTTATGTGTGGTAAATTCTTCTCCGATCATGCCCGATTTTTTATTGTAATGATTGACAAGACGAGGGGTGTATCGGATATCGACTTCATCGACGCCTTTATCGGTGCAAATCCACAAATGGCCGGTCGAATCTTCGATAACGTATGAAACAAGATTGTGCGTCAGACCGTCTTTCACGCTCAAGTGTTGATCGATTTTAGCTGCCGACGGCTGAAGATCGATTTTGACGACTCCTGCATGCGTGGCTACCCATAAATAGCCATCCCGATTTTGCGTAATTTTGCCGATCGTATTATTCGGGAATCCGTTATCGATATTATATACTTCAAGTTCAATTTTTTGCGATTCACGGGACAAAACCCTGCACAAGCCTCCGCCACGCGTTCCAAACCACATACGTCCGTCTTTATCCAAAAACAAAGAACGAATATAATTGATAGGCAATCCATTATCCGTTGTGTAATTGATAAAACGATTGGTTTCAATATTCAACACACTCAGTCCGACATTCGTAGCAATCCACAGAAGCCCGTCGCGGTCGATCGCCAGATCGCGTATTGAGTTGCCAACCAATCCTTCGCGTGTGGTATAAATCGTTGAGAGGCCGTATAGGTCATTCAGTTTAAATAAGCCCTGATCGGTACCAATCCAATAATGATTCACCTTCGGTTGAATTGCCCAAATAGCATGGCCTTTCATTGACGGAATTTTCTGAATAGTATTGCCATCATACACGGCCAATCCTTCGTTCGTTCCAATCCAGATTTTTCCTGAAGGATCTTCACGCACACTGAGTACTAATTTATTAGGGAGTCCGTCATCGAGGGTGTAGTTGAGAAAGTTTTCAGTGATCAAATGGTTTATGCCGGCGCTGTAGGTGGCAAACCACATTGAATTTTCACGATCCTGATATATTTGTTGAATCCTGTTATCACCAAGTCCGTTCCGCGTAGTAAATTTTGTTACGGTCGATGAAATCGGATCGAATCGTATAGCTCCTTCTTCACGTGTTGCAAGCCAGATCGATCCTTTTTTATCCTGCGTTATATGATAGATCGGAGTACTTATTGATCGGATCTTATAGTTCTGCGGATCATTCAGAACTGTGCGTGATTGCATATCGATGATATTCACTCCCTTTGCCGTTCCGACCCATAACCGAAGCTCATGGTCTTTCAAAACAGCATAAACCGTCATTGAGTGAAGTCCGTCTTTTTCGGTAAACCGGCGAACGTGAGCGTTCAATTTGTCGAAACTGTAGAGACCGTCATCAGCCGCTACCCATAATGTCCCTTCATCGTCGTCATAAAGATAACGAATGGCGGCTCGGGTTAATCCGTCGTGATCATTGTACATCTTAAAACTATTAATGAAAGCCGCCGAATCATTTTTGAATTTTAAGTCGGCCATTATTAATCCATGATCATTCGTGCCGATCCAAAGTTTATTATCATGGTCAATAAAAAGGGAGTGTACGCCAACGTTTCGAAGTTCACCGACGAAATTTTTGAAAGTAGCGGGGCGTGCTTCAACGTTGGTGCGTAATGGCGAAGCGTAACACGCAATACCGTTTTCTGTACCGATCCAGATCCAGCCATCCGCATCTTCGGCAATGCAACGTATGGATGTGTGTGGAAGCCCGTCGGCAATGGTAAAAATACGAAATTGGTAGCCGTCGAAGAGGCTTAAACCGCCTGCACAAGCAAACCACATGAATCCGTACCGATCCTGAAGGATTTGATACGTGGCATTCGACGCTAATCCTTGATCGGGAGTGAAGTGCTCGACGACATACTTTTGAGCGGAGCCTTCAGTCGCTAGGATGCTAAGCCACGTCATGTAAAGAATGAGTGTACGCATGCTCATTCCTGTGCGAATTAAGCGTGCTCGCTTATGACAACGAAACGCGCCGGTTTATTTTGGTGTTCTTGACGGTAAGTATGGTATCTTTCTTTTTTGAAGCCGGACGATTTAAATTTTTCTCCGTTTTACCGTTCGTCCGATGCGATAATAAAGCGCAAGACAGAACATCGTCAATATGATCGACAAAAACGAATTGCAGTGATTGTTTGACATAATCCGGAACGTCTTCGAGGTCATTGCGGTTGAGCTTGGGCAAAATAACTGTTTTGATACCTGCGCGCCTTGCGGCGACAACTTTTTCGCGGATACCACCAACCGGCATGACTTTACCGCGCAGGGTAATTTCGCCCGTCATCGCAACATCGTGTTTGATAGGCTTATTGGTCAGGAGCGAAGTGAGGCAAGTTGCGATGGTCACACCAGCGGATGGCCCGTCTTTTGGAGTTGCCCCGGAAGGTATGTGAATATGTATATCCATTTTTTCAAAAAAAGCGCGCGGTACTCCCAACGTATCGGCTTTCGAACGAATGTAAGATAAGGCGGCCTGAGCGGATTCTTTCATCACGTTGCCCAATTGTCCGGTCAGTTGAAGTCCGCTTTTTCCCGCCATCAGACGCGCTTCGATAAATAAAATTTCACCGCCGTTTTGTGTCCATGCTAAACCGGTCGCTGTTCCCACTTCATCCGTACGGTGTGCCATTTCGGGAAATATTTTTTGCGGTCCCAGATAATCGAGGATCTGAGTCATACCGATTTTGGATTTGGATTTCTGTCCTTCGGCTTTTTTGCGTGCAACTTTACGGCACACGTTGGCAATTTCTCGTTCAAGATTTCGAACGCCCGATTCCCAGGTATAGGCAGTGATGATTTGACTGATGGCGTCATCGGTCAGTTCGATGTCTTTCAACTTGAGTCCGTTTTCCTGGATTTGTCTCGGGACGATATAACGTTTGGCGATCTGCAATTTATCTTCTGTAATGTACCCCGACAACCGAATAACTTCCATACGGTCCAGTAACGCCGGAGGAATAGGCGACAAATCATTGGCCGTTGCAATGAACATCACATTGGACAGATTAAATGGAATGTCCAGATAATGATCGTTAAACGCGACGTTTTGCTCCGGATCAAGCACTTCAAGCAAAGCGGACGCCGGATCGCCTCGAAAATCCTGGCCGATTTTATCGATTTCGTCTAACATGAAAACAGGATTGTTGCTTTGACAGCGGCGCAATTCCTGTACAATTTTACCCGGCATAGCGCCGATATAAGTACGCCGGTGCCCGCGAATTTCAGCTTCGTCTTTGACGCCGCCGAGACTGAAGCGAACGAATTTGCGTCCGATAGCTTTGGCAATTGAACGGCCCAAAGATGTTTTGCCGACTCCCGGAGGACCGAGAAAACAGAGAATCGGGCTCTTACTGTCTTTGCGTAATTTTTTGACCGCAAGAAATTCCAATATCCGGTTTTTGACGTCCTCGAGATCGTAGTGATCGTCGTCGAGAATTTTTTTGGCTTTTTTAATATCGATGGAATCCTTGGTAAACGCAAACCAGGGAACTTCAAGAACCCAATCGATGTAAGTTTTACTGACAGTGTACTCTGCCGAAGCGGGCGACATTTGGGCCAAGCGATCCAATTCTTTTTTAGCAATGGTCTTGGCTTCCTCGGGCATTTTAGTTTTCTTTATTTTCTTTTCAAGTTCTTCAATTTCGACGGAATCATCCTCTTCTTCGCCGAGCTCATGTTTGATGGCGCGGATCTGTTCCCGTAAAAAATATTCGCGCTGATTGCGGCTCAATTCTGCGTTGACTTCGGTTTGAATTTTATTATTCAGTTCCAAAAGCTGGATTTCGCGATTGATCGCCGTCATGACTTTAGTCAGACGTGTCGTGACATCCAGTTCTTCCAGAATGGTCTGTTTCTCGGCGATGTCGATATTGAGGCTGGAAGCAACCATATCCGCCATCTTATCGCCCTCCCGAATATTACTGATAATGACTTTCAACTCATCGGGCAACACCGGCGATAGCGTAACCATTTTCTGAAAATTTTCCGAGACGCCGCGAACGAGGGCTTCCGTATTCATATTTTTTTCGTACGTGATAGGCAATTCTTTAACGGCGCCGACGGCATACGGTGTCTCCTGCACTACACGTTCTAACTTGATCCTGGAAAATCCCTGGATTAACAAACGGATACTGCCATCCGGTACCTGGAACATTTTCAGAATATTGGCCGCAGTACCGACGGAATATAAATCGTCTTGCGTGGGAAATTCTTTGGCGGGATTTTTTTGAGTGAAAACGCCAATAAGCTTTGATCCGATCAAAGCCTCATTCACAAGTTGAACCAAGTGTTTCTCCGTTACCACCAGCGGAAAGACGACGAATGGAAAAATCACATTATCTTTCAGGGGCAGGATTGGCAGAAAGTCCGGCGTTGGGACGGGTTCGGTTTTTTCGGTCACTAAGGTATTCAATGACATATTCTCAACAGACCTTTATGAAAACGAGTTTTATTCAATTGTAATGTTGGTAATCTTTGTAGCCTTGCTGGTGTCTTTTTTCAATTTGACGATGAGGAAGCCGCTGTCGTAAATCGCTTTAATCGATTGATCGACAATGCGAGCGGGGATTTTGATCCGGCGTTCGAATGGACCGAAATCAATTTCCATTTTGTGATAGTGGCGTTTCTGGGAGACGTTCATCTCGCGCCGGACGCCGGAAACCGTCAGAACGCCGCCTTCGTATGATAATTTGATGTCGTCTTGTTTGACGTTGGCGAGATCCATGACCACCATGTACTCGTCGTCGGTTTCGACAACATCGGTCGGCGGGTGCCAGCGTTTTTCTGCGGTTACGAGAATAGGAAATTTTGTGTTGAAAAAATTAGAGAAGAGAAATTCCATCTCGTCATCCGATCCGCGAAATTTAAATTTTTTATCGTCATCGGATTCATTCATACGATTGCTCCTTACGGAGTTATGTTAGGGTTTGAACAAAAGCTGTGAACCAAGAGGGTATAAAAATATACGGCCTAAACGCCTGTAAATGCAAGAGAATTTAGGGGATAAAGCTTGAGAAGACGGGAAAAAATAAAAGACCTCGCAGATCATTTTTACGAGGTCTCACGTGCCGAAGGTGGGACTTGAACCCACACGAGATTTGAGTCTCACTGGATTTTGAGTCCAGCGCGTCTGCCAATTCCACCACTTCGGCGTTTTAAAATGCGCTCATAAGTAACAAAATTCCTGTAAAAAAGCAATAGCATTTTGAAGACGCTACAAATATATTGCTTCTTAGTTATCTGAAGAATAACAAGCGACTCAAATTTTCGAATATTTAAAAATTGAATGAAACGATCCGCTTGGCTGTATCCATTATTGGCATCGCTTACACTTGGTTTGGCGCCGTTTGTACCTGAACCTCATGTGTGGAAACAATTGACCGCGCTTGTTAACGGAACCGGAATTCATACGGCAATGGATTGGTTCGACCTTCTTTTGCACGGCGCGCCGTGGGCGTGGCTGATTTTTGAAATCTATAAATTGATTCTTGCAAAAAAACAAAAAATTGAATAAGGTATAACCAGCCGATGGAAAAATTGCTTTAAATTTTTGTATTTACTTCGGCGCGATCATGGCCTGACCTTATAACCACATCGATCATTAAAGAACGAACTGGAAATCAGGAGAACGGATGAAAAATTTCACGATTATTTTGGTATTATTTTTAATTTTTAGCGGATGCGGAAAAAAAGAAAGTATTCAGCCGGTAAATGACGGCGGCATTAATTTTACTATCCAAGATTTGGATGGCAAAACAGTGAGCTTGTCGGAATATCGCGGCAAAACGGTTTTACTGAATATCTGGGCAACGTGGTGCGGACCGTGTATCAAAGAGATTCCTGAACTGAAGGAAATCCATGCCGAACTGAAAAACAATGGTGTAGTAGTACTGGGTGTGTTGCTCGATTCGGAATCGCCGGAAAAAGCAAAGCCTATTGTCTACGATGAATTGAAAATCGATTATCCGACGTGGTACGGTGATGACGCCTTTGCGCGTCAGTTTCAAATTGCGGC
>JAIBAF010000109.1 GCA_019695335.1 bacterium | reverse complement strand
CTTTTTCGTGAATTTTCCAGAAAGCCTGCAGTTGATGGATCTGGGCTTCCTTTTCATCTTTGGTTGAACGGATCAATTCCGTAGGTTTGGCTTCGCTTCCTCCTGAAGGATTGAGAAACGTATTCACGCCAACGATCGGTAATTGGCCGCTGTGTTTTAAATTTTCATACAACAGCGATTCTTCCTGGATTTTATTACGCTGGTACATCGTCTCCATCGCTCCCAAAACGCCTCCGCGTTCTGAAATACGATCGAATTCCGATAAAATCGCTTCCTCGACGAGATCAGTCAACTCTTCGATGATAAACGAGCCTTGCAGTGTATTTTCATTTTTAGCAAGTCCAAGTTCTTTATTGATGATCAATTGAATCGCCATCGCACGGCGAACGGATTCTTCCGTCGGCGTTGTAATCGCTTCGTCGTACGCGTTGGTATGGAGTGAATTGCAATTATCGTAAATGGCCATCAAGGCCTGCAACGTTGTGCGGATATCGTTGAAACTGATTTCCATCGCGTGCAAACTCCGTCCGGAAGTTTGAATGTGATATTTCAGTTTCTGTGAACGGTCATTGCTTTTGTATTTGTATTTCAGGGCGATGGACCAAATGCGGCGCGCGACGCGGCCAATCACGGAATATTCCGGATCGAGACCATTGGAAAAGAAAAAGGACAAATTCGGCGCAAAATCATCAACATTCATTCCACGTGAGAGGTAGTATTCGAGATACGTAAAGCCATTCGCCAGAGTAAACGCTGTCTGCGTAATAGGATTGGCGCCGGCTTCGGCGATATGATATCCGGAAATACTGACCGAGTAATGATTGCGAATTTTATTTTTGACGTAATATTCCTGCATGTCGCCCATCATTTTGAGTGCGAATTCCGTCGAAAAAATACATGTATTCTGCGCCTGGTCTTCTTTGAGAATATCCGCTTGTACTGTACCGCGCACGACGCTGAGCGTGTTTGTTTTAATTTTTTCGTACGTCTCGTGATCGACGAGTTTATCGCCGGTCGTGCCCAATGTGCCATAGCCAAACATCACCCCATCGTATTTAATTGCTTTTGCATAATGCGGATGCGAGTGATCGACTTTGGGTTTATTTAATTTATTCGCTTGTCCGTTTTCACGGAGGTATTTTTCAACTTGTTGATCGATGGCCGTATTGAAAAACATCGCCAAAATCATCGGCGCAGGACCGTTGATCGTCATTGAAACGGAAGTATTCGGATCGCACAGATCGAATCCGGCGTACAATTTTTTCATATCATCGAGCGTACAGATCGATACTCCGGAATTACCGATCTTGCCGTAAATATCCGGGCGATAATCCGGATCTTCGCCGTAAAGCGTCACAGAATCAAACGCGGTTGATAATCGCGCATACGGCTGATCCTTGGAAAGATAATGAAAACGTTTGTTGGTACGCTCCGGTGTGCCTTCACCCGCAAACATGCGCGTCGGATCTTCACTCGTACGTTTGAATGGAAATACACCGGCAGTGTACGGAAACTCTCCCGGAACGTTTTCTTTCATGATCCATTGCAGTAAATCGCCCCAATCTTTGTATTGCGGCAAAGCTACCTTGGGAATGCGCGTACCGGAAAGCGAATGAATAGAGAGCTCGTTGATAATTTCTTTGTCGCGAACTTTCGTGACCATTTTATCCTGAGCATACAATTTTTTAAATTCATCCCACGCTTCCAGCCGTTTTTTAAATTCCGGCCGCAACCGAATATTGAGATTATCAATCATGCGGTCGATAGAACGTATGATTTCATCGGTGTTCGAAACTTTATCAAAATTAATTTTCGATGTGCTTTCGCCTTCGTCGGAACCGATTTCAAAAGACTTCAATTGTCCGGATGCCAGTGAATCCTGCGACGAGAAGATTTCTTTTGTTCCTTTAAGTTGATAAATCTTGCGTGCAACTTCCGATTGTTCGCCGACAAATCTGTGGTAGCCGCGAACGGTATCGGTAATTTCACTGAGATAACGCGTGCGTTCGGGAGGAATGATATATTTCTTCTTGCTCATTTCGTCGGTCAATTGCATCGACGACGACCAATTGGCTTTGACGCGTTCATTAATGAGGCGGATGAGGTGTGTATATAATACGTTCACACCGGGATCATTAAACTGGCTTGCAATAGTACCGAAAATCGGCAACGTTTCATCCACCGCTTCAAAAAGTTTACGGCTGCGTTTGTATTGCTTTCTTACGTCGCGCAAAGCATCCAATGAACCGCGTTTGTCAAATTTATTAAGTACGACAATATCGGCAAAATCGATCATGTCGATTTTTTCGAGTTGCGTTGCCGCGCCGAAATCAGACGTCATCACGTACATCGAAACATCCACCAGATCGACAATCTCCGAGTCCGACTGCCCGATGCCGGCCGTTTCGACAATGATCAAATCAAAGGCCGCGGCACGAACAATTTCAATTGCTTCTTCGATAGCTTTGCTGAGTGCAAGATTGGATTGCCGCGTTGCAAGACTGCGCATATACACACGCGGATTGACAATCGAATTCATCCGGATACGGTCGCCCAGCAACGCACCGCCGGTTTTACGTTTCGACGGATCGACGGAAATGATCGCGACATTTTTATCCTGAAAATCATGAATGAAACGGCGAACGAGTTCATCCGTCAGTGAACTTTTGCCTGCGCCGCCGGTGCCGGTAATTCCGAGCACAGGAATCGTTTTTGACGGCTTGATTGTATCAAGTCTTTTACGGAGCGCATCGAGGCTCCCGTTCGTCGATTCCTCCACGAGGCTTTCGGCGTAAGTGATCAATTGCGCAATCACTCGCGGATCTTTTTTATTGAGTGTTTCGACTTGTCCGTTGAGATGATCGATGGTAGGAAAATCCGTACGGCGTAACATGTCATTGATCATGCCTTGCAAGCCAAGTTGACGACCGTCTTCAGGCGAATAAATTTTATCGATTCCGTAGGATTCCAGTTCCTGAATTTCTTCGGATACGATGACGCCGCCGCCGCCGCCGAAAATTTTGATATGCCCGGCGCCTTTTTGTTTAAGCAAATCGCGCATGTATTTAAAATATTCGATGTGGCCGCCTTGGTACGAACTCACGGCAATCGCCTGAGCGTCTTCCTGGATGGCCGTATTGACGACATCTTCGGCTGAACGGTTATGACCGAGATGAATGACTTCGACGCCCGATGCTTGTAAAATTCTCCGCATGACGTTGATGCTAGCGTCATGACCGTCGAATAAACTGGCGGCCGTCACAAAACGGATTTTATTTTTCGGTTTATAAATCTCGGTTTCCATACGAATCCTTTTATATCACTTATTTATTTTTTTCGCATTCAAGCCTATTGAGTCACACTTCCTTGAGCAATTTTATTAACGAAAATGCCTTCGATTCTTTCACGATTGGGAAATAACATAACCACCAAACTTAAAAACAGCGCCGCCGTGATCAGGTTGAGCCAATATTCCGGATAATGATGCATCACCCCATTCGTCACGGCTAAAAGACAAATGACAAGACCGAAAAGAGCTGACGATTCCAACATAGCCAAACGAAGGATCATCGCTGTACGAATGACCACCATACATTTAAATACCGGGTCGGTAATTGGCTGACCTTTTTCATCGTTGAATGTTTTTGATACAGCTTCCCGCAATTTGCTCTCCGTAAATTGCATGTTGTAAATGAAGGTTGATCCGTAATACAACGTTGCCGCCATCAGGGCATGGATCAGCGTCAGAATTTTGATCAAATCGAGATTTTGATCGGCCATGCGCTGATCATACTCCGGCTGCGCCGTATACAAAAAAACTACAACGCCCAAAAAAGCCGTCACTCCGACGCCCAATGCCGCTTGTATAATTTGCAAAGTCTTGATATGTGCATCAGTCAATTTAGACTGAAATTCCTGCAACGTAACTTCCGATAAGGTTGTCATAAGCCACTCTCCGGATTAAATTTACTCCAACTCATCGATTCCGTCTTTTTCAAAAACTTCGATTCGTTCCGTGCGTGGTTTTCTAAAAAACAACGACAGAATCGCGCCCACTACAAATCCGCCAAAATGCGCCCACCACGCCACGCCGCCCAATGTTTCTCCGGCCATGATCGACGCGGTGCCTTGAAAAAATTGTAATAAAAACCAAAATGCCAGAAAGAAAAAAGCCGGAATTTCAATAATTTGTATAAAAATAAATATCGGTAATAACGTCACGACACGTGATCGTGGAAATAAAAATAAGTACGCGCCCATAACGCCGGCCACGGCGCCGCTTGCACCGATCGTTGGTATTCGTGAAGCCGAATTAAGATAAATATGCGTCAGTCCGGCCGCTACGCCGCAAAAAATATAAAATACAAAAAAACGGCCGTGCCCCATTCGATCTTCGACATTGTCGCCGAAAATCCACAAATACCACATGTTGCCGATCACGTGCATCCATCCGCCGTGCAAAAACATCGACGACAACAACGGCATGAACCGGTCGCCCCAATCGCCCGGTTTAAAATCGGCCAACCAAAAATATTTGGCCGGAATAATTCCAAATACTTGAACGAATGCATTCAGTTCCGGCCCTAAAAACAACTGATAAAAAAATATCAATGCATTCGCTGCAATCAGGACAATCGTTACAATCGGAAACGTGGCCGACGGTATCGTATCTCGAAGTGGAATCATTCAGGTGTTCAAGTCTTATAACTGCCCTAATTTATCCCAATACGGGCATTTATTCCAATTATTTTTTAATCCGGCGGCACTTTAACGATTGTTTTTCAATCGCTTCTCCGCTATATTGTTTGCGCTTTTTTTACACTGTTTTTTTACACTGTATTATTCATGAATCGAATTAAACTCAAAGAAGGCAAGGATAAAAAAATCCGGAATAATTATCTTTGGATTTTCCGGGATGATATTGCCACCCTGTTCAGGGATCGCGAGGCCATCGACGACGGTTCCGTTGTAGAAATTTATGACTCTGAAAATAAATTTCTGGCCGTCGGTTCATACAATTCAAAATCGCATATTGTGACGCGGGTGTGGTCTAAACAAAACGTCACGATTGACCGCGGTTTTTTTTACCACCGGATTAAAAAAGCGTTGGAATTCCGGCAATCTTTAAAAATCGATTCCAACGCACAACGGCTCATTCATTCGGAAGCCGACTATTTACCCGGACTCATGGTGGACCAATTCGGAGAATATTTAGTTTTGCAGATCCGTTCTCTTGGAATGGAAAAATTCAAATCGGATATTATCGATATTCTGAGAGAATTACTCCATCCTAAAGGAATTTACGAGCGGAGTGATATGGAATCGCGACAGGAGGAAGGCCTTGAACCCGTTTCGGGGGTTTTACACGGAGAAGTGCCGGAATTCATCGATATCCGTGAAAATGATTTACAATTCCGCGTCGATATGGCCAAAGGCCATAAAACCGGTTTCTATCTCGACCAGCGGGATAACCGCGCCTACGTGCAGCAACTTATTAAACCCAATCAACGTACGCTTGATTTATTTTCGTATTCCGGCGGATTTGCGATCGCGTTGGCACACGCCGGCGCTTCCGTAACGGCTATCGATTCCGATCCTGATGCGGTCGCCATGGCTATAGAAAATGCCAAATTGAACAACGTTGAAAAAAAATGCGAATTCATCGCGCAGGATGTCTTTCAGTTTTTGGATCAACAAGGCGACTTGCAAAAAGCGTCACCGGACAAAGTTCGTAAATTTGATCTTATTGTGATCGATCCGCCCGCGATCGCCAAACGTAAAGAAGGCATGGATAAACTAAAATGGGCTTATTGGAAATTATTACTCGGTACAATTAAATTATTAAATCCCGGCGGACATATCGTGCTCTCGTCATGCGCGTACCACATGGACGTAGACCGGATGCTGGAAGCGGCCCGGTTCGCGACGGCGGATCTGGGCGTACGTTTTCGCGTTCATTCCGTTACGTATCAGCCGCCGGATCATCCGTGGGTTTTGCAAATTCCGGAAACGTTGTATCTCAAAACGGTTTATTTTCAATTAATGTAATCGATATCCTTTCAACCAGCAGAGGAGTGAGACGTGAAAACTTACTGGCTTATTATATGTTTGACGGCTGCATCGTTACTGAGCGGCTGTTTTGAAACGACGGCGCGGTATGTATTGAATCCCGACGGATCGGGAAAAGCCACGCTCGAAGTACGCTCCGCATCCATGATGGAAAACATGAGCGCGGGCTCAGCAAAAGATCCGCTTAACGAACTGGCAAAATCCGTTATCTCAAAAGCTACCGGCGTCGAAGCATGGGCCGACGTCGAAACCAAAAAGCTCGACGACGGACGCAATTACTTCAAAGGCACCGCTTACTTCCGCGACGTCAACGCCGTGCGTTTCAAAGACGTGATGTTGATGGACAGTATTACGTTTTCAAAAAATGCCAAAGGTGATCTGGTTCTGGAAATTTCTTCCAACAAAGAATCCAAAAAGAAATCTGAGTCGAAACCTTTGACCAATCAGGCCGACATCGATAAAGCAATTAAAGACCAGAAAAACGGCTATCAGCAAATCAAACCGATGTTGACGGCATTTTTGAGTTCGATGCGGACGGA
>JAIBAF010000108.1 GCA_019695335.1 bacterium | reverse complement strand
AATTCATTGCTCAATCCGGAATATATTCCACGGCTTTTTACAACTCATTTACAAGGCGTCACTGTTGCATTTCTAATTGTATTTTCATTGATATCGGTTTATATGATTAACAAAGCTTACGCATTGAGAAAACGTTTATGACGCCGTACGACATTGAAATAAATTCACCCGAGCGACGTCTGGCCTATATCCGAAATTTCAACATCCGACCGAACGCCGTTACGTTTTTGCTTGGCGAATCAGGAATTGGAAAAACTCTTATCACCAAAGCATTGTTCGGATTGCTCGACCGGTCTGGACTGACTATTTCGATTAACGGCACCGATTATTCCACTTACGCCGCATCTCCCGAAGTCAAAATATTGCAACGTGACGGCTTTTTTGTTTTTCAGGAGCCATCGTCACACTTCCATCCTTTATTTACGATTGGCGAACAAATCCGCGAGGCTTCGTTACAGGAAACCGGCGATGAACGTGAAATAGTTGATCACCTGTGGGGTAGCGCTAATATTGAATCGCTTTTGAACGTTTATCCTAAACCTTATCGACCGAGCGGCGGAGAAAAACAGCGATTTCTTCTGGTTATGGCTTTTAAGAAGATCAAAACGTTTCTTCGTAACACCGATGCAAAAGAAGCATTATTTATTTTCGACGAACCGACCGGGAGCCTAGATAATTATTATCGCAATCGGTTCCTGAATTTTCTTTTTGCCTGTTATCGTCAGAAACCTTTTACAGCTTTGATCATTACGCACGATTACTCCACAATCAGTCAGGTACAGCAACAGCATACCGACTTAGTTTCAAAAGTTGATTTTACAGAAATGTCTTATGAAAATGAGCAGCAGGTTTTGAAGTCATTTGCTCCGAAAACTTATACACACTGGCTCTTAGAACAAAAGGCGTTTCCCAAAGCTTCTGCCGAAGCGGTGGAATTACTTTATTTGGCAAGCGGTGTCAAAATTTTTGATCGACGACTTTCTTTTCATCGTCTTCCCGATGATACGGCGGAAGTGCCTTTGATTCTGAAGGCCGGTGAATGGATTTATCTGAAAGCACCGAGCGGAGTGGGTAAAACAACCGTTGCAAAAATCATAGCAGGTTTGCAGGCGGCTGAATCGGCCGATCTCCGTATTGATCGGATTCCTGTACCAGCAGTTTCAGAAAGATCGAAATGGAAACAACTATGGGGAAGGACGCTGACGATGGTTTTTCAACACGCTGATGAGTCATTGAATCAACAAGCTAATGTTGCGGATGCGCTCAAAGGTTTGCCCGTGCAAACATTAACTCCCGAGAGCGTCTGGAAAAATGTTCAGGCGATGTTTGGCAACAAGATTGAAAGAAAGTTTTTAAAACAAAAGATAGCTCATCTGAGCGGTGGACAGAAGCAGCGTTTGAATCTTTTACGGGCTTTGCTGTTAAATACTAAAATAATATTGCTGGATGAACCGCTGAACGGATTGGATTTTCAAAGTTTATCGTCGGTAATCGAACAGCTCCGTCAAAAGACCGAGGCCGGTGTAGGACAACTTGTCATTTCTCATAATGAAGAAATTTTTGACACACTCGTACCGAAAGAAAATATTTATTATCTGAAATCCGTTTGAAGAAATTTTATTTTTTTATTTTTTCAGAAAAGGCTTTTAATCCCTTTAAAGCGTCTTTTCTGATCTTTGTTTGAAGCCACGGCGTCCACCCCAGTAAAATCCCAACCGCCCCTAACGCCATTCGCGACCATTTCCAAATATCAAAAGTATCCGTATGTCTCACGATCAAACCGTTTCTGAATTCAAAAGTCGCTTCAATCACATTATGAACTTGTCGTCCGGTTTTTCCAAATGTGTAGCGTGCTTCCCACCGGGCTGACCCTTGATTATCATCGGCCTGAATCTCAGAACAAGTAACCGTCAAATCCTTGGCCCGTCCGCATAACATTCGCCACATATTTTTTGCATTTTCACCTTCCAGAATGCCGAAGGCAGGGTCGGAAAAAACGATTTTATCGTCGTATAGTGACACCATAGTTTCAGCATCTTTAGAATTGAAAGCAGTGTAAAATTTTTTGATCAGGTCGCTATTTGGATTCATCGTTTTTATTTTTAGTTATTAAATAAAAAAGCCTCGTCCCACTGACGAGGCTTTTTTACGCGAAAACAATTGATTACATCTTCGTTACGGCGTACGTCGTATTCAAATCGCGTGGTATCGCATTCATTTTTTCTATATCGGCTTTGATATCGGCCGTCACTTCGCCGTATTTTGCGAGAAATTGTTTAGCGCCTTCATAATTACCTTCGGCTTGCAGTTCAAGCAACGTCTTAGCCAATGCTGTGACGCCTGTATGGAATTTGTCAAAGTGAATGACCCAGTTACCTTTCTCATCCCGACCCAATGCGCCTTGTTCTTTTAAAAATGCCATCTGGGCGATGTTCGCTTGTCCGTGCGCATCTTCAGCTCCAAAACGGATCGATCGGAAAAGACCGACAAGATACGTTACGTAGAATTTTTTAATCATTTCATCGTCATAGATACCTTGACGTTTGAAATATTCCATGTTGTAGATGCCGACCACGTCCGCTTTTGCTTCTTCGAGCGGCGAAAACATCTCTTTAAGAGCTTTGCGAACTTCGAGTTTGTCATTGCCATATACATAACCGCGTCCGAGTGTGTGCGACACTTCGTGCATAGTTACAAACGTTGTGAAAGCATGCTTGTCAATATATTTCCGGTTTTCTTCCGAAATGATTTGCGTACCAATCGGCACAAGGATTTTTTCAAACTTGGCTTCCATCAGATTTTTATACATCTGTTTTTTTCCGCCGAATTCATCATGTACTTTCGGATCATTGGGCAGTGAAGCGGCAATTGTTTTGATGCCTGCCTGAAAATCACCGCCGAAGAAAGCGATATTAACCACTTCGAGGACATTGCCCTTGCCGGCGTTTTTTCGGATATATTCTTTTTTAGACGGTAAATTTTGTTCCAGTGCGTCAATATGTGACTGAAATACCTGCAATTCTTTTGTGCCTTCAGGGTCTTTTACCATCACGGCTGCTTCAAAAGCAGTTTTGTAATTAAACATACCATCTTCGTAATTTTCAACCGGCCCGATAACAATATCGACGTTATTGTCTTTGAGTTTCATCCACAAAACATCGGATTCATAATAATCGTCCGATGTTATGGCCTTGGCACGGGCAGCAAGATATTTTTTTAAAGATTCGTTTTCAGCTAATTCGGAAGCCTGGGTAAGCAGTTTAGCCATTTCGGCAATTTCATCTTTGTAATAGTCGTGATACGGAACGCCTTTGAGTTTATTACCGTCACGAACAACAACGGTGTATTGCCCGGTCAATTCTTTTTCCTGACCGGGATTGCCTTTGATATATTTTTCAAATTCTTCACGGGTCATATCGGCGGGATAAAAAGTTCCCCCGTCAGGACGCTTGGCCGAACCTTCGCCGACAAACCGTTCGCCGGTTATACGGTCATACGGACCGTACGAAATGTTGACATATTCCAAAGCTTCTTTGGAAGCCTGATCGGTTTTGGCAGCCAACATTTCCCGCGTGGGAATGGCATCGTAGGATGTTTGCTTCCAGAAAATCTTGTCAGCGTATTCGCCGGCTTTCACCAACAGTTTAACCATTTCTTTTTCTTTGGTCGAAAGTTGATCCATGTTAACGCTGATTTCGATTTTACCAAATTGATCGATTTTCTTTTGCATGTCGCTTTTCATTTCCTTCGGTTTATCGGTTGGCTTCTGACACGCTGCGAGACCGATCGCCAGCGCAGCGATCATCCAGATTCGTTTCATGAGATTCTCCTGTTTAAGTTCGCCACGACTTACAATGCATTGCAAGTGTTGCAAAATAAGCCGTGGAAGTATTTATTTCTTCGGATATTCAGGCGCTTCAGGCAACTCTTTACCTTGAGTCTTCAATTCTTCCAAAATAACTTCAATCGCTTTATTTAATTGTTCGTCTACGCCGGACATTTCTTTGAACGGATCGTTATCCACGACAATGTCCGGATCGACGCCGTGACCTTCGATAATCCAGTTTTTACCTTCAAGATCGTATCGCGAAAATTCCGGCTTATTCAAAAAACCTCCGTCGACAAATGGTAAACTGCCACGGATGCCGACTACACCGCCCCAACTGCGTTTACCAATGAGTTTTCCCATGTTATATTTTTTAAACCGGTATGGAAATAAATCGCCATCCGACGCAGAATATTCATTAAGCAAACAGACCATTGGTCCGACGATCATGTCATTCGGATCGGGCGTTTTCGATGCATTGCGCGCTATATCGATCATGACGATTTCCCTGCGCAAGCGCTCAATAAGCATCGGAGAAACATTGCCGCCGCCATTGCCCCGAACGTCGATGATCAACGCTTTCTTACGCAATTGAGGATAAAAATGTTTGACGAATTCATTTAATCCCGGCGTGCCCATATCGGGAACGTGAATGTAACCGACTTTGCCATTGGTTGCTTTGCTGACTTTGTCGATATTCGATTGAACCCAATTGTAGTAATACAAATCGCCTTCATCATCAGTAGGAATTACCGTTACTTCGCGGCTACCTTGTTCTGTCGGCTTCGAGTTTACTCTCAGAACTACTTGCTTATTGGCCGTATTGACCAATGCTTCATAAAGATTGTTCATTTCATTGGTCGGCTGCCCGTTGACAGCTAAAATATACTCGCCGACATTGACGTTAACACCGATTTCAGTCAGAGGCGAACGCGTTTGTTTGTTCCAGTTTTCGCCTTTCAAAATTTTATCGATTTTAAAAAACTTTGAAGCGGCATCGCGTGAAATTTCAGCGCCAAGCAATCCGAGCGGAATCTTTTTGACGGACGGTCTTTCACCGCCGCCGACATAGGAGTGGCCGATGTTAATTTCACCGATCATTTCACCGATGATAAATGTCAGATCATTACGGTGATTCACGTAAGGCAGTAAAACTTCGTATTTTTTACGGACGCCGGCCCAATCTACGCCGTGCATGTTCGGCGCATAAAAGAAATCACGCATCTGCCGCCAGCTTTCGTTGAAAATCTGTGTCCATTCTTCGCGGCGATTCAGTTTCATTTCCATTCCGGACAAATCTAATTTGTCTTTAAGATCAATTTTGCTTTTCGGCACATCAATGATCGCATACGCCTGCGATTGAGAAACGATCATTTTTTTATTATCGGCTGAAATGTCATAACCGTTAATTTGTCCGAGTTCAGTCTCTTTTTGCTCTTTCAAATCGAACATTAATAATACAGGCTTTTCATCTTTAGAACTGTTACGATTGTAGTAAACTTTGTCTTCAATACACGCAATGTTGAAGAAATTACCTGATGAAATCGGGAGGCCGATAATACGGTCTTTGATACCGTCGGTATCGACTTTCATCATTTCTTCTTTCTTTTCTTGTTTCTCGTCTTTTTTGGTTTCAGTTTTCGTTTCTTCTTTTTTGATAGTGACTTCGTCGCTCTTCGGCTTGAACGGCGATTCAGTATCTTTGGAAAGCGTGATCAGATACACTCTCTCCATATCTTTATAAATGTGATTCCATTCTGTCGCACCATAAATCGGGTTGAAATCACGGCCTGAAGCAAACATCAGGTATTTGCCGTCAGCGCTGAAATTCGGACTGTTGGAATCGTACCAACCGTCCGTCACTTCAAATGATTTTTTCTGATCCACTGAATAAAGATACACCTTATTCAGGCCTTCTTCTTCAGGTTTCGAATAGGTGATCCACCGGCTGTCCGGCGACCAGGCATATTGCGTAATTTCCCACGCTGTGGCCTTGACCACTTCAGTGATCGCTCCCGTACTCACATCAACATAACGGAGACGAAGCTTTTTATCCGCCCACATGATTTTTTTACTGTCTGGCGACCAATAAATCGTATAGTAATACGTATCGGCGCCTTTGGTAACCTGGGTGGGTTTGCCTTTGCCATCTTGAGGAAGAATGTAAATTTCATTTTCGCCCGATGCGTCGGATATGTACGCGATCCATTTCCCGTCCGGCGACCATTTTGAATTGCGTTCGTGTACTCCGGAAGAATTCGTCAAATTCCGTGTCGGCCCGTTTTTGGCCGGAACGGTGAAGATTTCGCCACGGGCGCCAAAAAGAGCACGTTTCCCGTCGGGAGAAATTTCATAATTCGTCACGCTTTTGCTGACATTGATCAAACCTCCGCGTCCGGATGAAAAATCTTCTAAAATTACAACCGGTACTTTTGCTGCTTTTTCAGTTGCAACGTCAAACCGGTAAATATAACCGCCAAGTTCAAATACGATCGCGTCTTTGCTCATGGAAGGGAATTTAATATCGAAATCCGTGAAAGTGGTAAGTTGCTTGGTTTGTTTCGTTCCGATGTCGTAAACAAAGAGGTTAAAACGTTTGGAATCGTCACGGTCGGAGATGAAATAAATTTTTTGACCGATCCACATCGGGTACAGATCCGATGCGTCATTGTTCGTAATGTTCTCGACAGTTTTGGCGGAAAAATCTGCAATCCAGATATCATCAGCCATGCCTCCGCGGTACCGTTTCCATGTACGGAATTCACGAAATACTTTATTATATGCCATCTTTTTATCGTCGGATGAAAACGAACACCAGCCACCACGCGGCACTGGTAATTGAGTCTGCATCTGGCCATCGGCAGAAACTGAAAATAATTGTCCTACAAAATCATTGAATGAGATCATGCGGGAGCGAAAAATAATTTCCGACGTCGTATTTTTCCACG
>JAIBAF010000107.1 GCA_019695335.1 bacterium | reverse complement strand
GAAGTCGGTGTCAGGAAAGTTCTGGGCGCACGTAAGGCCATGTTGATCCGTCAATTTCTCAGTGAATCAATGATCATTACATTGATCGCGCTTACAATAGCGCTTGCATTGATCGAATTTCTTCTTCCTGTATTTAATCAACTCACGCAGAAACATCTTTCGTTGGATTGGTTAAATAATACCGATGCATTGGGTTGGATGGTGCTTTTTGCGATTTTGACCGGGCTTTTGGCGGGTAGTTATCCGGCATGGTATTTATCGGCGTTGAATCCGACGGCTATTCTGAAAGGCAGTCCCCGACGCCAGGGTGCGATGAATTTTCTACGCAAAGGTCTTGTCGTTTTCCAGTTTACCATCTCGATAGCGTTAATCATCGGTACATTGATGATTCACCGGCAAATCGATTTTATTCAGAACAAAAGTTTGGGATTTGACAAAGATCAACGATTGATCATACCGCTCCGTACGGCGGAATCTCAAACTACGATCGCTGCGTTTAAAAATGAAATCCTGAAAAACAGCGAATGTGTTTCGGCGGGACCAACGACCAGCTATCCCGGTATTTTTACACCCAATGATCTTTCCTTTTACAAAGAAGGCGAGAACATGAATAGCGCGGTTAATATGAAGTTCAGCTATGTCGATTATGGATATATTGAAACTTTGGGGTGTGAGGTCATTCATGGGCGTTCGTTCTCTGAATCCCATTCTTCAGATCTGGAAAAAGGAATCGTGATCAATGAATCGGCCGCGCGTTCGATGGGATGGAAACCCGAAGAAGCCGTCGGACAGAAAATTTTCAGTGATTGGAATAAAACGGTCGTCGCATTTGAAATCGTCGGGATAGTTCGCGATTTCAATCATCAGTCGTTGTATCAAGAGATTCGTCCCTATTTCTTTTTATTAAGCCATGACGTGCGTTACGGCTACATGATGGTACATGTGAATACCCAAAATTTCCAACCGCTTTTGGCTTTTTTGGAAACGGCATGGAAAAAATTCAATCCCGGCGAACCTTTCGAATACGGTTTTCTCGATCAGGATATTCAGAAACAGTACGAAGCGGATATACGTTTAGCATCATTGATCAATAATTTTGCCGAAATGGCTATCCTCATTGCATGTCTTGGCTTATTTGGTCTTGCGTCGTACACGACAGAACAGCGCACGAAAGAAATCGGAATCCGTAAAGTTTTGGGCGCCTCTGCCGCATCCATTGTCAATATGTTATCGACCGAATTTGTCAAACTGGTTGTCTTGGCTAATGTCATTGCGTGGCCGCTGGCGTATTTTGTTTTAAATCGCTGGCTGGAAGCTTTTGCTTATAAAGCAAGCTGGGATGTTTTTGTTTTCCTCATTGCGTGTGCAACGGCACTGTTAATTGCATTTGTGACGGTCAGCGGGCAAGCATTGAAAGCTGCTATGACCAATCCGTCGGAAGTTTTGAAATACGAGTAAAAACGGAGAACAACATGCTACAGAATTATCTAAAGATTGCATTACGAAATCTTTGGAAAAGCAAATCGTATTCAATCATCAATATTTCCGGATTATCCGTCGGCATGGCCGCGTGTTGTTTGATCGGACTTTATATTTTTCACGAATGGTCATTTGACCGGCACCACGAGAAGGCCGATCGTATTTATCGCGTTGCGCTTAACCGTGTGTATCCTACGAATGAAGTACATTGGGCGTCTGTTGGACCGGGTGTGGGAATTGGTTTGAAAGAAAGTCTGCCGGAAATCGAATCAGCCGTACGCATGACCAAGTTGACGGCTACATTTCAACGCAACAATCAGCAATTTGTCGAAGAGCGTGTCGTGGAGACCGAATCGTCAATTTTTAATGTTTTTTCAATTCCGGCTATTGCAGGCTCGACGTCCTTATCGGATCCGAGTTCAATTATTTTGTCGCAATCGATGGCCAAAAAATATTTCGGCGAAACCGATCCTCTTGGTCAAACATTGACCATTGTTAGAATTGGCGACAAAAAAGTTACCGGCATTGTTGCAGACTGTCCTTCCACGTCGCATTTTAAGTACGATTGTTTTATTACGTTCAACCCGCAAGCTGATCTGACAAAATGGGATGTGAATTTTGGCTTCTATACCTATTTGTTGCTACGGGAGGGCACGGACATCAAATCTCTTGAAGGAAAAATTGCTAAAGTCACGGATACTTATCTCAGTCGTGGACCCGGTGCTGAAAAATACAGTGAATGGCTTGCCGCAGGTAATGCTTATAAATATTATTTACAACCGCTGACGGACATTCATCTTCATTCGAATTTGAAATGGGAATTTGAAACCAACGGAGATTTTATTTATGCCGTTTTATTTGCCGTTGTGGGAGTATTTATTTTACTGATTGCCGCGGTCAACTTTGTCAATTTATCAACGGCACGTTCAATGCACCGCGCGAAAGAGATCGGCGTGCGAAAAGCATCCGGTTCTTCACGGCAGCAACTGATCATTCAGTTTTTATTAGAATCAGTTCTGACGTGTTTGATCGCTGCAACGGCTGCATTCGGATTAACTGAAGTATTAATCCAACCGATCGGTAATTTGATTGGCTCGCATCTGTCTGCGGAACCACTTTTCCAACCCAATAATATTGTTTTGATCTTTATCGGTGTAATTTTCCTTGGAATACTATCCGGAAGTTACCCGGCGTTTTATTTATCCGGATTCAAACCGATTTCGATTCTGAAAGGGCAGTTTAACGTCGGCCACCGCTCCCGTTTTCGCAATGGATTGGTTGTTTTTCAATTCATGCTTTCTGTTTTGTTGATCGTCGGAACGATGATCGTCTATCAGCAAATTCAATTCATGATGAATAAAAAACTTGGTTTCAATAAGAATAACGTTCTTGTGATTCGTAATGCGCGTTCACTTGGCGATCAATTAAAGACTTTCAAACAAGAAACCGGTGCACTGGCGTCTGTTGAATCGATTTCGATCATGGGCCAAACGCCCGGTCGCATGACGGGAGCGGCGACCTACCGGGGCGCCGGCCAGCCTAACCCGATCAACATGACGGTTATGGGCGGAGATCATCAGGTGCTTTCGACTCTGGGCATTGAAATGGCCGCAGGTCGCTCCTATAATGAAAGCGATTATGCCGATACTGCGCGTTATGTCATCATCAACGAAAAAGCTGCAAATATGTTAGGATGGGCTGATCATGCCGTCGGGCAACAATTGTTTCATGAAGGAACTTCCAATGCGATGACCGTTATTGGTGTTGTAAAAGATTTTCATATGGAATCATTGCAAAAAGAAATCAGGCCCGTCGTCTATTTTCTTGACCGCAATTGGCAGGGTTCAATTTGCGTGCGTGTTCGCTCAGAAAATATTGCGGCAACCGTAAAAAACATTGAATCTATTTGGAAATATCTTGCTCCTTCCTCAGTATTTCAGCACACGTTTCTCGATGAAGACTACGCAGCGCTGTACCGGGCAGAAACAACTACCGTACAAATATTTTTGTGGCTGACCGGGCTGGCGATTATGATCGCCTGTCTTGGATTATTCGGCTTGTCGGCGTTTATCACGGAACGGCGTACCAAAGAAATCGGCATACGCAAAGTAGTCGGCGCTACGGCATTTAACATTGTTTCGTTACTGTCAGGGGATTTCATCAAGCCGGTATTGCTGGCCAATTTGTTGGCAGCGCCGGTCGCCTATTGGGTGATGAATGGCTGGCTTGAGAATTTTGCATATCGGACGACTATCGGATGGGATGTTTTTGTAATAGCCGCGATCGGAGCGGTACTGATTGCCGTGATGACAGTTAGTTTACAATCGATGAAAGCAGCTTCGTCGAATCCCGTCAATGCATTGAAATACGAATAAGGCAGATATTAAGGAGAACGTATGTTCCAAAATTATTTTAAAATTGCCGTGCGCGTTTTGCGCCGCAATAAAAATATAACTTTTATTAATATTGCCGGACTTGCCGTCGGCATGGTGTGCGCAGCGCTCATTCTGCTTTATGTGCGTCATGAACTGAGCTACGATCAGTATCACGTGAACAAAAAAAATATTTACCGCCTCATTACCGGCGTTCAAGGCGCAGCCTATCAAGCGATTGCGAAAGTTCCTGGTGCATGGGGAATCATGGCTGAACGGAATTTACCGGAAGTTCAGAGCGCGGTGCGATTTGTTTTTTCAAGTGAAACACTTGTTAGCCACGGCGAAAAACGATTCTATGAAAGCGGCGGCTTTTATGCCGATTCAACGGTTTTTCAGGTTTTTAGTTTTTCGTTGATCCAAGGAAATCCGAAAACGGCACTGACTCGGCCCAACACCATTATCGTGACGAAAAATTTTGCCGAAAAATATTTTGGTAAAGAAGAAGCGCTCGGCCAGACGCTGAAATTTGATAATCAAAATGAATATGAAATTACCGCTGTAGTATCCAATATTCCGACTAATTCCCATTTTACTTTTGATTACTTAGTGTCAATGGCGACGTATACGAATCCGCGCCGCGATGATTGGCAATGGAATCAATACTATACTTATCTGCTGCTGAACGATGGCGCTTCACCTGAAGACGTCACGGCAAAATTCTCTACCATGTTGCGAACTCACATCGATGAAAAACTTGCAGCAGACTACACGCCATCGTTGCAGTCGTTAACTGATATTCATCTGTACTCAAACCTGTTTCGAGAAATACAGGCGAATTCTGATATTACTTCTATTTATCTGATTTCAGCTGTGGGTTTTTTTGTTCTGCTGATCGCCTGCGTTAACTTTATGAACCTGACAACAGCGAGGGCGACGACACGTGCCAAGGAAGTCGGCGTCCGTAAAGTGAGTGGAGCAAGCCGTACCCATTTGATCAAACAATTTCTAAGCGAATCGATGCTGATCAGTATTATCGCTGCAATTATTGCCGTTGTGAGCATTGAGCTTTTGTTGCCTGTCTTCAATTTACTTACAGGCAGGCAACTGACGTTTGATTATTTTAACGAAAAATTATTTTTGTTGGGTTTCTTTGGTCTGGCGGCAATTGTCGGGGTTGTCTCCGGCTGGTACCCGGCTTTTGTGCTGTCATCGTTCAATCCGTCAAAAACTTTAAAAGGCAAATCCGGAGGAGCATACGGAGTATGGCTGCGTAAATCACTGGTTGTAGTTCAATTTGCAATTTCTGCAATTTTAATGATCGCTACGGGTGTGATTTACAATCAACTCGAATTTATTCAGAACAAAAAGCTCGGATTTAACGAAGAACAATTAGTAGTAATTCCTATGCGCGGCAACGGTATGCGAGAGAAGAGTGAGAGCATCAAACGTGAATTACTGAATCATCCAAATGTCGTGAGCGTTGCTGCGTCGGGAAATTTGCCGGGTGGAGGCGATTGGGGTATACCTTATGAGCCGGAGGGCATTCCTCTGGATCGCGTACCACCGATGCGCGAACTTGTAGTTGATTACGATTTCGTCAAAACTTTTGAAATGGAGATGGCGGCTGGACGAACATTTTCACACGAATTTTCGACCGATGCTTCGGCTTACATAATCAATGAGGAAGCGGCACGCCAGCTTGGCTGGAACGATCCTATCGGCAAAATGATTTCGATGCCAAACGTCAAAAGAGAAAAAGCGCCCGTAATCGGCGTGCTCAAAGATTTTCACTTCCGTTCAATGCGTGAAAAAATCAGTCCCATCATGCTTTTTATTCCGCCGCAGAGTTGGTTCAATATTTTCACGGTGCGTGTTCGTCCGCAAAATATCTCACAGACTTTGGCGTTTCTTGAAAAAATCTGGAATCAGTTTGATCCAAGCCATCCTTTTGCTTACACATTTTTTGATGAGGATTTCGCACGCCTTCATCAAGCAGAAGAGCAGATGGCAAAATTACTCGGATACATGGCAGGGCTGGCAATTTTCATTGCATGTATGGGACTGTTTGGTCTTTCAGCATTCACGGCCGAACAACGCACCAAAGAAATTGGCGTTCGAAAAATTTTAGGCGCTTCCACGGGCAATATCGTCGCCCTGCTGTCGAAAGATTTTACCCGTTTGGCGTTTGCTGGTTTTCTTGTTGCTGTTCCTCTCGCGTATTACGCCATGAATCGGTGGCTGGAAAATTTTGCGTATCGCGTCGAAATTGGAGCCGGCGTATTTATCGCGGTAGGTGTTGTAGCGGTAATAATTGCCTGGCTGACCGTTAGCTTTCAATCGATTAAAGCGGCTTCGGCGAATCCCATCAATGCGTTGAAGTACGAATAATAAAAGGTAAACTTACTTATGTTTCAAAATTATTTTAAAATCGCCGTGCGTAATCTTACGAAAAATGCAGGCTACTCGCTGATCAATTTGTTCGGATTGACGATCGGCCTTGCCGCGTGCGTATTGCTCGTACTCTATTTGAATCATGAATTATCGTTCGACGGTTTCCATTCGAAAGCGGATCGCATTTACCGTGCGATTGAACGTCGCGCCAGCGCAAGCGAACAGAATAGATTAGCGGCCGTAACGGCCGCACCGGTCGCCGGTTATCTCCAATCCACGTTTCCTGAAATTGAGAGAACCACTCAATTATTGCGCTTAGGGCGATTTACGACGACATACGGATCCAACCGCTTTTACGAGGCGGATTATCTTTTTGCCGACCAGACGTTCTTTGATGTGTTTGATTTCGAGCTGACCGGCGGCGATGCAGCGACAGCGCTCAAAGAGCCGAATTCAGTAGTATTGGCTCCGGAAGCGGCTGTTAAATACTTCGGAGATGAAAATCCAATCGGTAAACTTTTGTCCATTGAAAGCCTGGGTCCTGTAAAAGTCACCGGATTGATCAAAACACTGCCATCCAATTCGCATTTGCAATTCAGCATGTTGTTTTCGATGGCGACGCTTAAGGGCGAAGGTTTCGAGCGTTATTTTAAAAGCTGGAAATCGGATAATGTGATCTCGTATGCCGTCTTCTGCTTGAAAAAAAAACACAACTTCCCGATGATTTGATGGTGGATTATATTGGTGCAGGTCTCTTTTACGGTA
>JAIBAF010000106.1 GCA_019695335.1 bacterium | reverse complement strand
AAGATACTCTTTATCGTTTCAAATATTTCATCGATTTCTCACAAGTCTTAATCGAAGCGGGTTCTTACGATCGTGCTGAAATGCTGCTTAAGCCTTCACGGGCGTATTTAAGCAGGCAACAGGACACGCTAGCATATGTGCGTTGTTTGAATTTCTATGGCACTTTGTGTTTTCGTACGGCGAGATATGCTCAAGCTGTTGAATACTTGCAGAGTGCGCTTGCACTTGCCCAAAGCTTAAAATCAGACATTGAATCTCATGTTCTGACCAATCTTGGAATTGTAAACCGATCGACAGGCAATTACCAACAGGCATTGGAATTCTACCGCCAAGCATTAACATTATCGATAAAGCAATCCCGTACAATGGACATGGCTGCGGATTATATGAACATTGGCAATGTGTATAATGAAATCGGTGATTATCGACAGGCGCTTGATTATTACCGGTTATCATACGAATGTTGTGTAAAAGCCGCTGATTCGTCGAATATCGGTATGGTATTAGGCAATCAAAGCTATGCCTATCTTCAGCTGAAACAATTTGATGCTGCGAAAAAAAATTTACAACAAGCCATTGCTATTGCCCAATCATTTCGCGATCCGCTCGGTGAAGCCGACTGGTTGTTCAATTTAGCTGAAATTTATTACGAAGAACGTAAACTTGATTCATGTCTGAGTACTCTTGAAATGTCTGCATCGTTATATCGCCGCTTATCCCGGTTTGAAGAACTGGCTGAAATATCCGTTGCTAAAGGAATTTGCCAAGAGGATATGCATGATCTCGATCGTGCGCTGGAATATTTTACTCAAGCGATCCGCACTCTCACGCATCATCAATTGTTAAAAAAAATATGGGTTCCATTGTATCAGGCAGCACGCATTACGAGTCTGAAAGGGATGAAACAAAAAACCGATTCGTTATATCGCGCAGCGATACACGCGGTGGAAGCGTCCCGAGAGCGTTTAGAAGACGCACGGCTTTCTCTGCATTTTCTTGAAGGCGATCGTTTGAATGTATATCGATCATTTGCAGCATGGCTTATACAGGAAGACTCCATTGAAAGCGCATTAAAATCAGTTGAACTTTCCAAGTCGCGTTCGTTAAGTGATTGGCTGAAAATTGATTCGGAGAAATCAATGCCGGATTCCGTTGTATGCGTCGAATATTTTCTTTACGACGATAGTGCTTATGCTTTTTTTAAATCATCACGTATGATCGGGCTAGCAACTCTTTCCGGTTCCAAAGATATTCAAGGGACAATAACGGAATATGTGGGACTATTGGCTAATCGATTAAGTCAGCCCAAACAAATTGAACGCTTTTCAAGAAAGTTATATCGCTATCTTATTGCTCCGATTTCACAACAATTGCAAAATTATAAACACGTTGTGATAATTCCTGATGCAGCATTGTGTTTTCTTCCATTCGAAACGTTGCAAAACGATTCGGGCTATTTGATTGAAACCCATTCCATTCGATACGCTCCGTCGATTGCCGTATTTAACCATTTGGCCGCCCGGTCGCGCGAATTGAGAACAGCATGCGTTTTAGCGGCGCCTTCGAACGAATCCAAACTTTGGCATGACGGAAAAAAATTCGAGGCGTTGCCATTTGCAGCGAAGGAACAGAAAAAAATCATCGAGATATTATCGAACAAATTTGAAGTCGGTATGAAGGGAGAAATTTCTGATTTTAATTTATTGCATCTTGCGACGCATGCGGTCAATAATCCTGAAAGACCGGAACAATCATTTTTATTAATTTCCGATTCATCGCATGAAGAATCGCGATTGACAGTCAGTGACATTGAGAATATGAAACTGAGAACCGAAATGGTTGTCCTGTCGGCTTGCGAAACGGCTACCGGTCAATTGCTCCGGGGTGAAGGCATGTTGGGATTGACAAGGGCATTTTTAGCGGCGGGAAGCCGTTCAGTCGTGTCGACGGCGTGGAAGGTCAACGATGCGGCCACAGCTTATTTTATGGAACGTTTCTACACTCATTGGATCCGATCGCTCGACACGGCCACGGCATTGCGTTCTGCAAAGATGGATATGATACGCCATAAAGAGTGGAATCACCCGGCATTTTGGAGCGCATTTGTGTTATGGGGATTTTAACATAAGCAAAAAGACATATTGATATAATCAATGGAAACTCCTATTTTGGGGCGTTTCAGAAGAGTTGCATTAATTCAGCCTCGTTTCATCTAACCGTAACCGTATGAATGCGGCGTATTTTTTGGTTGGAACCAATGTAAAGCCATGTTTTGTTGACCCGAAAGAAGTGGTATACATAGGGCGTGCTTTGGAAAACACCGTTGTACTACAATCTCCGTACGTTAGCAGAAAACATGCTTCGATCCGTTGCCAGAACGACCAGTTCCTTTTGTCTGATTTACAAAGTACGAATGGTACTTTTGTGAATACAGAAAAAATAACTCAAAGGCTTCTGGAAGTGGGTGATAAAATTCGGGTGGGCAGTTTTATTTTGAATTTTCTCGACCGAAAAACGTTATTGGACCGATACGGGCATTGGGCGGAAATCGCAACGCTTGATGAAGCCGTGACGACTGAGATTAACCGTGTGAAGAACGCCCTGTCGGATTTATCGGGAAAGTTATCCTATCTGAATCCGATCGAATTGATCCAAATGATCAATCTCGGTAAAAAGACCGGGGTTTTGTCGATCGTGGGAGATAATGGCGGCGAAGGAACGATTAAAGTTAACAATGGCGAAATTTATTCGGCGGCTCATACGCATAGTGGAAAAAATCTTCAAGGCGAACATGCCGTGTATCGGATCCTGACGATCAAAGAAGGCAGCTTTATTTTTAAATTCAAAGATCCCGAAAACATGAATACACATGAAATGATCCCGATGTCTACGATGAATCTCCTGATGGAAGGATGCCGCCTGATGGACGAAGGACAAATTTGAAATTTCATTTAACTCATATACAACAATCGGAGAATATATTATGGCTAAAGTAGATATGGTAATGCCGCAAATGGGAGAAAGTATTGCTGAAGGCAAGATTCTGAAGTGGCATAAAAAAATTGGCGATAAAATTGCCAAAGATGAAACCGTTTTGGAAATAAGTACCGACAAAGTTGATTCGGAGATTCCATCACCGTCTGCAGGCGTTCTGGCTGAAATTTTGGTGCCTGAAGGCGAGACGGTTTCGGTTGGCACGTTGATCGCCCGAATCGAGACCGATGCCTCAGCGGCTGTATCCGCTCCTTCAACAACTCCTGCTCCGAAAGCGGAAGTTAAAGTTGAAACAAAAGTAGAAACCAAACAAGAATCGCCGATGCATTTCTCCAGTTCCATTGACGATTTTCAAAAACAAACCGCCGCTGTTGCAACTACTGTCGCAGCAACAGTCGCAACTGGCGGTAACGGGTCGCGTTTTTATTCTCCTCTCGTACGCAACATTGCAAAAGTTGAAGGTATCTCGGTTGCCGAATTAGAAACGATTCCCGGAACCGGTTTAAACGGACGGGTGACCAAAAATGATATTTTGGCGTATCTTACGAGACGTCCAAAAGGCGGTGCAGTTGGAACAACAATGGCTTCGACAACGGCTGCTAAACAAGTGGCGGAAGTCAAATACGGCTTTAATCGCGAACGTTCGGAATTGATCGAAATGAACAATATCCGCAAACTGACCGCGGAACACATGCGCCGCAGTATCGATACGTCGGCTCATGTTTATTCCCTCACAGAAGTGGATATGTCGCATGTCGTCAAGTTCCGTGATAAGCATAAAAATACGTTCGAGAAGCGCGAAGGATTTAAATTAACTTTCACGCCGTTTTTGATCGATGCGATGGTCAAAGCTATCAAAGATTTTCCAATGATCAATATTTCTGTCGAGGGCAATACGATCATCAAGAAAAATTATGTTAATATCGGCATGGCCGTATCGATTGAAAATAATACGGCGTTGATCGTGCCGGTCATTAAAGACGTGGATACGTTGAATCTGACGGGTATTTGCCGCGCGGCCAACGATCTGGCGTTGCGGGCTCGTTCAAAAAAATTAAAACCAGATGAAATTCAAGATGGCACAATCACCCTGACGAATATGGGCGTGTTTGGAACGACTGCGGGATTTCCGATCATTAATCAGCCGCAGGTTGCCATTATGGGCGTCGGAGCGATCAAAAAGCGTCCGGTGGTCATTGAAAATGAAGACGGAGAAGATTCCATCGCAATTCGCCCGATCATGTATGCATCATTGTCGTACGATCACCGCGTAGTCGACGGCGCGCTCGGCGGACAATTCATTCAGCGTGTGGCATACCATCTCGAAAATTTCGACGTCAACACACCGTTGTAAATCTAAAAACAGATTGAGCATTGAAACTCCCGGTCAGTTATGATCGGGAGTTTTTTATCTATGAAAACATTCGATCTTTCACTTTACCTGATTGCCGATCCTTCAATGAGCGGACCATATTCGCTGAATGAGATTGTCAGTCGCTCGTTAGAAGGAGGCGCAACAATCATTCAAATGCGGGCAAAACATCAGACGACACGTTTGATGATTGAAACGGCTAAATTGTTATTGGAAATAACACGTCAATTTCATGTACCATTGATTATCAATGACCGTATTGATGTCGCGTTAGCCGTAGATGCGGATGGCGTTCATCTCGGAGACGACGACATGCCGATTGAAAGCGCTCGCTCGTTATTAGGATCGGACAAAATCATCGGACTTTCTGCGCATACTGTTGAGGAAGCCCGGAGCGCCGAATCCCGTGGCGCCAATTATCTCGGTGTCGGAACGGTATTTCCGACCAGCACTAAAACCAATATCAAAGGCGTCATTGGAAGCGAAGGATTGAAACAAATCTGCTCGTCTGTCGCCATTCCTTGCGTAGCGATCGGCGGAATTAATGAATCCAACGCAGCTGTTTTAAAGAATTCAGGTGCCAAAGGCATTGCGGTTATTTCAGCTTTGATGGGATCGGGAGACCCTCAATCAACGGCAAAAATATTGCGGAATATTCTAAACACTTAAGTGATGCGGTGATCCTATGAAAATTGTTTTTACAATCATTGTGTTGACGGCTTTCTGCTCCGTAGATGCCCAGTTACGCTACGAAGATCATTTTGATACGGAAAAAGATTGGTCTAATTCCGCTTATGCTAATTACCAAAACGGCGCCTATCACATTTTTGCCAAGAATGGACGATGGAGTATTAATCTCAATACGGATTACGACAATTTTACAGCCGAAATCAAAACAGAATTTCTGTCAGGTTCCGACGATCGGGGTTATGGTTTGATTTTCCGCGCCCGTGATATTGATAACTTTTATGCTTTCTGTATTTCAGCCGGAGGTTATTATCTCTTAGGCGGGCAAGAATTATCAAATTGGTTTAATATCATACCTTGGAAAAAATCCGATCTCATTCAGCTGAATGGCGTCAATTTTTTAAGAATTGACTGTAAAAATGATGTAATAAAATTATATATCAACGGAACTTTTGTCGATGAAGCGCGCCACCCTGTTTTTAAGAGGGGAAGGATCGGCTTTGTTGCGTATGACAGCGTTCATGCACATTTTGACGATATAAAAGTCTATGCATTTGGTTCGGCGCCTTCGCCGCAGTATGATTTTGCGCCTGAGAATAAAAACAGCGAGGCGGATTTTCCCGGCGATCCGTCGGCGTGGGTTATTGAAAATTTTTACGATAAATCGGTCAGGTGGTTATCTGAAAGTGAATTTGCGCATTACGAGAAAGGGTATTATGCCATGGCCGATCCGCAAAGCGATCATTTTACTTTATCATCGGGGAACGAGCCAGACTTTATTTATGAAGTCAATTTTCGGGTCAGTCAATGGGCTAAGGATGGCGCGGTTGGCCTGCTCTTTCGCATGTCGGGGATTGAAGATGCTTTGGGGTTTTATTTAACGGATGATGGGAATTATTATATCGATAAGCGCATCAATTCTAATATTTCAAAATTGCACATACCAACGCCCGTAACTTTTGAAAAAAGCGGTATTCAAAACTTAAAAATTATCGCCGAAGGCGCAGAAATCGTTTTTATTCTGAATGGCACGGAACTAACTCGACTGAAGGATATTACGTCATCAAACGGCGGATTTGGTTTTTTCACATCGAAGGGATTGAGAGCGGATTTTCTGAGCGTTAAGATCAACCCTGTCCCTTTTTCGTTTCAAAAAACGGCGATTGCACTCGTTCAATCATTGGAATTTTGGGTCGTGATTGGAGGAATCGGATTAGTTGTTGTCGTAATCATCCGTTCACGGAGCAATCGGCTTCAGTCTATCCGGAAGAAACGGGAAAATGAAATTTTTGATTTGATTAAAAATAATCAGGGCACATTGCGGCTCGGTGATGTAATGATGCGATATCGGATTTCAAAAAATGAAGCCCAGAAAATGTTGGAAAATCTGGCCAAGGATTACGGAGGACAGCCGGTATTATCGCTCGACGGAAGCATTACCTACGACTTTCCGGAATTAATGCCGTCGGAGGATAAATTACGCAGCGATGTGATTCAACTGGCGGCAATGAGGAAAGGAAGGCTGACGGTGACGGACACGGCTAATTTTTTGAAAAAGGATTTGACGGAAACGGAAGTGTTGCTCGATACAATGCTGGACGGTTATCGCGTTAAGAAAAACGTCATTGATGGAATTACCTATTATGAATTCACGGAAATTTTGTCTTTACAGAAAAAACGATAATTTCAAAGCTCAAGGTCGCCTTGTTTGGAATGGCGACGCGGTTTCAATTTCAAATGATCGTACGCTAAAGCCGTGACTTCGCGTCCCCGCGGCGTTCGTTTCATAAATCCTTTTTGAATTAAAAACGGTTCATAAACTTCTTCGATAGTTCCGGGTTCTTCGCCTACCGAAATAGCAATCGTATCTACCCCAACAGGTCCGCCGCTAAATTTTTCAATAATAGCAGTTAAAATTCTTTTATCCATATCATCTAATCCGTGCTCATCCACTTCCAGTGCATGCAATGCAAAATCAGCAATACTTTTATCGATAATTGATTTTTGCTGAACCTGCGCAAAATCGCGAGTACGTTTTAAAAGACGATTGGCGATCCGAGGCGTTCCGCGCGAACGTTTGGCAATTTC
>JAIBAF010000105.1 GCA_019695335.1 bacterium | reverse complement strand
TATCTGCCACGGTTTCAAAGGATTTAAAGACTGGGGTTTTTTTCCGTTTCTATCGGAAGTTTTATGCAAAAAAGGTTTTATCGTCGTCAAATTTAATTTCTCCGGTAGTGGCATCGGCGAGGATTTACAAAATTTTACTGAACCGGATAAGTTCGCAGCCAACACCTATTCTAAAGAACTCGAAGATCTAGAAAAAGTCATCGACGAACTTGAAAAAGGTAACGTTTGCGGTAAGTCGGCTTATTTGGATCGTATCGGACTCTTGGGACACAGTCGTGGTGGTGGAATCGCTATTCTAAAGGCGGCTTTCGATAAGCGGGTACAAGCTCTTGTGACCTGGTCTGCCATATCGCATGTTCAGCGCCAGTCTTTTCTGGATGTTTTACCGCAGTGGAAACGGCAAAAATATTTTGAAATTCAGAACTCACGCACTCAGCAAATGATGCGATTGAACATGGATATCGTTGACGATTTTGAAAAAAATAGCGAGACAAAATTGAATATTTTGAAATCGGCTGCAAAGCTCAATATGCCTTATCTTATCATTCACGGTGATAAAGACGAAAGCGTACCATCCATTGAAGCACGTGAGCTCTATGATCATTCCAACCAGTCACGTTCGCGGCTAGAACTTATTGGCGGAGCTACGCATACATACGGCGTGGTGCATCCTTTTCAAGGGCCGACATCTCAATTCAAAAAAGCAATGAATCTTACAACCGAATGGTTTAACAACTGGCTAAAATAATGATCCTCAAGACCCTGACCGTAGGTCCATTTCAGGAAAACTGTTACATTTTTGGCGATACAGCGACTAAAACAGGCGCTATTATCGATCCGGGTGACGAAGCAGATTGGATTATTGAAACCGCCCAACAAACCGGACTTCAATTTAAATTTATCCTGAATACCCACGCTCATATCGACCATATCGGCGCCGTTCAGGCCGTAAAAGACGCTTTAAAAATTCCTTTTTATCTCCACAAGTCGGAACTGCCGGTTCTGCAGCATGCACCGCAATCGGCCGCGATGTTCGGCATCCGTTTAAATGCAGTGCCCGAAGTTGATGTGTTTTACGACACGAATTTACCGATTACGCTTGGACAATTATCGGTAAATTTATTTTTTACTCCGGGCCATTCTCCAGGAAGCGTGTCGTTGTACTTACCTTCTGAAAAAATAGTTTTTGGAGGTGATGTATTATTCAACGGTTCCATCGGACGAACTGATTTACCCGGCGGAAATTTTGATACTCTTATTCATTCGATTAAAACACACCTGTTTACACTTCCGGATGACGTGATAGTGTACCCCGGACATGGACCTGAAACAACCATTGGCTATGAAAAAAAATATAATCCGTTTTGCGGCGATGATTCTAAATAGTTGTAGACCTTGCGGAAAGTAACATGAAACGATTATTATTTTTATTTTTTTTGATTTCGTGTGTGCTTTTGGCACAAAACAACCAACCGTCAAAAAATTTAGCCGAAGCATTGACTTCGCATTTACTACATTTAGAAGCCGATCCCACTCGAGTGGCATCAGTTACGGATTTTAATTTCAATCGCGACGCTGGTACATTTAATCTCAAAAACGGTAAAATCTATTTGACCAAACCTTTTCAGGACGAGGTTGTCGCCGCGATATTTATTGGCGAAGGCACCTTCTCCATGACACCGCCTACTAAGATTGAACGCGAGCATTTGGCTAGGTTTTATAAAACGCAAAGTTTAGAAAAAACATTTACCAGTCTTTTTTTGATTTTTAGTGACAGTACATTAAAAGAATTTCAATCAAAAAATGTTTTCTCTAAAGCTGAAGTCAGCAATGAGATCAACGATTTTTTAAAATCCCATTGCAGATACATTGCCGATAAAGATTATGACTGTCTCTCGGATGCTAATTTCGAGATCCTCAATGCATTGCTTAATCCAAAACAATCTCCACTCTTTTACGCATCTATAACGGATCGTACCAGTAACGCGATTGCGGGTGCCATCAGTCCTTTGGCCGCAACAAATTGGTCATCGGATCCTCTTTTTTTTGAAATCACACCTTATGACATAGAAAATGTCAAGCTCATGCGGCGCAATGCTAATGCAAAATTTCGATTCACCAAAGAGATTATTTCAATGTTTCCCGAAAAATCATTTGCATCATTACCTATTTATTTACGCGGTCAGCATAAAGATATTTTTAGAGCTAATCGTTATACCGCACAGTGTCGCTTAGGAAAGGACCTTGAATTGGATGCCGTTACTGAAATAGAGGTGGAGCCTTATAAGTCAGGAATCGAGTGGTTATATTTTGAATTATTTTATAAACTAACTGTAGATTCTGTTTTGATCAACGGCAACCGAACAACATTTTTTAAACCTTATGAATCATCGGAAATGTGGGAAGATTCTTATGAACGCGAAAGCTGTTGGATACAATCGAATGATATTTTCAAAAACGGAAGCAAAAGCATTATTAAAATATTTTATAAAGGCGAAATTATTGAAAGAATTGATAACGACTTTTTAATTCGGACATCAAACTCTTGGCTTCCTTTGGTCTATACAACGTATCCGACGACTGAAATGTATGACATTACTTTTAATTATCCGTCTCACTATAAATTAGCTTGTATCGGATCAAAAAAATTTGAGAATAGCAATAAAGAATGGACAACTAGTCAATGGATCACAACAAAACCTTTAGCATCTTGTTCATTTAATATCGGGTTCTTTAAAAGCTATATGTTAAAAAAAGAAGGAATGCCTGATATCGAAATCAACATGTCAGAAGCCGATCATTTGGAAATTGGAGCTGAACTTGTAAAAGAGGGTATTGGTACAGGCAAAGACATGGAAAAACAAGTTGGTGCCGATATCGCAAACAGTTATTCATTTTTTCAAGAAATGCTTGGATCCAACCAGATCGAAAAGCTATATGTAACTGAAACCTTTGGTCGGTCAGGAATTTCATTTCCAGGATTGATTAATTTAAGCTGGACAACTTTTCAACGTACGGACGAATCAGGTTACGATGAATTATTGCGCTCACATGAAGTCGCGCATCAATGGTGGGGATATGGCGGCGGCGTAGTACCCCGGACTTACCATGATAAATGGCTTTCAGAAGCGTTTGCCCAATATTTCGGCTTGTGGTATACGCAAATGGCACTTAATGACAATAAAAAATTCTTTAAATTTTTAAAAGATTACCGTGAGAGAATCATTGAAAACAGAAACAGTCTATTTGAAAAGATAATCGGAGCAGACCAGGAAGCAGGTCCGATCTGGCTTGGGTTCAGAACAAGAACCAGTTCCACTGAAGGTGATGATGATTTGCTGATCTATGAAAAAGGAGCTTGGGTACTTCACATGCTACGGAACCTGATGCTTGACTTAAATACTATGAGTGATGACCATTTCAAGAAAATGATGCGTGATCTCTATCAAACGTATGCCGGCCAAACTGTCTCAACGGAAGATTTTAAGTTAGTAGCTGATAAACATTTTGGCGCCGATATGTCTTGGTTTTTTAATCAATGGATCTACGGGACAGACGTACCAAAATATATTTTTTCGTACCGAGTAGCTCCTACCAATGAAGGTAAATTTAAAGTATCCTGTCGCGTTGAACAAAAGAATGTCTCGGATGATTTTCAAATGTATGTTCCTATTGCTATTGATTTCGGTGATAATCGTTCGGCAAGAATGCGGATACTCGTCAAAGGACCACTTTCACAGATCGAGTTGCCTTTATTACCACTCGAACCCAAGAAAATAGTTTTTAATTATTTGGAATCTGTACTTTGTGAGGTGGATGAAACGTCATGGAAATAAATGAAAAAAATCTCCTGAGCCCGGTCAAACGGCTTGTATCAAAACGTGATATCGGTATTCAAGCATTTGAACTGGAAAACGGCAATCTGATGATGGAAGCAACGTTTCTTGATCCGTATCATCTGATCAGGCTGAACGTACAAATTAATCCCAGAACACGCATGATCGAAGCGGCCAAAAGCGAGATGGCCAATCATCCCCACTCCTCTTGCCCGACCGTCACGGATAAAGCTAAACAATTAATTGGCCTTTCAATAACCCGTGGAATTACGAAAGAAATTAACCGGCTTATCGGTGGTATGGAAGGATGCGTTCACTTACGCGAATTGTCGTTGGAAACGGTAAATTTTGCGGCAACTGTTTTGATCGGTTACGATGAAGGTTTCGGGCTCATGAGCAGAGATTTTAATATACTCGATGAAAAAAAGCGGTATGATCTTTCAAAACATTTATTAAAAAATACGTGCCATATCTATAAAGAGACAAAATAAAATGTTCAGAAAAATTGATGATTTCATTACTCAGTGGCAATATGAAAAAGATGCCACTTCTGGAGTATTCAAAAATTTAACCGACGCTTCGCTCAATCAAAAAGTTGCATCGGATGGTCGTTCAATTGGTCGCTTGGCATGGCATATCGTGCTCTCAATTGGTGAAATGATCGGACGCACCGGTCTCAAAGACGACGGGCCTCCGCAAGACTCTGCACCACCTATCCATGTAACGGACATCGTTTCAGCATTTGATCATTTAGCTGGATCAGTATCGGAACAAGTCAAGACTAACTGGAGCGATGAAATGCTGACGCACGAAGTTTCAATGTACGGAGAAAAATGGACGTTAGGATTTGTCCTCGAGGTATTAATCCGGCATCAAATACACCATCGTGCACAAATCACGGTTCTCATGCGGCAAGCTGGGTTAAAAGTACCTGGAGTCTATGGACCTTCCAAAGAAGAATTGTCCCAATTTGGCATGCCGGCGATGGAATAATGATTAGAATTTAATTGAACATATTAACATTAGAGAATTATATACAGGAGTGATTATGCGGATAGGGCCTTATGCCGTATTTCCTATTGAAACGGGAGATTTCGCGCTGGATGGTGGTGCAATGTTTGGTGTTGTTCCAAAAAATCTTTGGAGCAAAACCAATCCGGCCGACGAACAAAACCGTATCGATATGACGATGCGTTGTTTGCTTTTAGTGCATGATAATGGCCGAAAAATTCTCATCGATAACGGTTCAGGCCATAAGTATAATGAAAAATTTGCCGCCATTTATCGCATCGATCACAGCCAATTGACCTTAGAAAAATCTTTGGCAGCGCTCGGATTCAAGCCCGAAGACATTACTGACATGGTGCTCACCCATTTGCATTTTGATCACGCCGGCGGTTCGACTAAATTGGATGCGGCCGGCAATAGCGTCCCGGCTTTTCCAAATGCAAGATATTACGTTCAACGCAAACAATTCGAATGGGGCCAAAATGCCAGCGAAAAAGACCGCGCTAGTTTTCTCAAACCGGACTATATGCCACTTATGGAAAAAGGCATTCTAAATCTCGTTGACAATGCCGACAATCTTTTTCCAAACATTCGTTTTTTTATAGCAAACGGACATACGCCGTCTCAACAGTTGCCGATCATTTCTGACGGACAATCAACATTATTTTTCTGCGGTGATTTGATACCTATGACTCCGCATGTGGCTATTCCTTACGTCATGGCCTACGATATTCAGCCGATGCTTACAATCGAGGACAAGAAAAAGATCCTTGAACAGGCCGTCCGTGAAAAATGGTTTATGTTTTTCGAACACGATCCAAAAATAGCATGCGCTACCGTTCGCCAAGATCCAAAAGGCTTTACGGTCGACCAAATAATCACTTTTAATGTTTAAACAAAAACACATTACAGTTATCATTCCGGCAGCCGGCGTCGGTCAACGAATGAAGTCTTCATCCGAAGGCAAATCCAAACAATTTCTGACACTTCAGGATCGACCGCTGATTTACTATACGCTTAAAAAGTTTGAGGATTCCGAGTACGTCGACGATATCATCATCGTTTGTGAAGAACAATGGATCCCCTATGTCGCCACCGACATAGTCGACACGTTTGAGTTTACCAAAGTCCGGAAAATAGTTACCGGCGGCGCTCAACGGCAGGATAGCGTATTTAATGGCCTCCAGGCGGTTGAACGTACCGATATCGTATTGGTACATGATGCCGTCCGTCCCTTCATTTCCACTGAAAAAATCAATGCGTTGATTGAAGAATGCCTGACTTACGAAGCTGTCATTCTTGCCGTTCAGCCGAAGGACACGATCAAATCGCAAGACCACCATCAATTTGTCGATAAAACACTCGATCGAACTGAATTATGGAATGTCCAAACACCCCAGGCCTTTCATTATGGCCTTCTGATAGAAGCTTTTGATGAAGCGAAGCGGAAAAAATTTTACGGGACGGACGAATCTACATTGGTTGAAGCTATCGGTGTCAAAGTAAAATTATTGGAAGGCGAATATCAAAATATTAAAATCACAACTCCGGAAGATTTGGTCATCGCCGAAGCGATTCTTGCACAAACTAAATAAGGCGTTCTAAAATTATAATTTGACAAATCGACATGGTTTGTATTATTTTTTGGCAATTAAAAACTTCCTAAACCCACCTACTTTTTGAGGAGAGAACTATGGATGAATACAAAGATTACATGAAAAAAGGCCGTGATTTTTTCATTCAAAGCGATTTTAGAAAATCGTTTGAATTTTTTAATGCAGCATTAGACATCATCAAAGATCTCAAAGACGGTGATGATGGCAAACAACATTACTACATCACTCAGGAATGTGTCTTCGATGCCCTCGAGCGTATGCAGGATTACAAAAATGCCATCCTGCGCATCGATCAAGTCATTGAACAGGAAAAAGCCAAAGGCGACAACGCTCCCGTGAAACATATCGCCCACTTTATGCAGCGTAAAGCATGCCTTGAAATCAAGAATGGCAACAGCCGGCCCGGAGTAAAACTAGCGGGCGATGCATACGATCTGAGCTTTAAAACCAAAGAACAAACCAATTGCGAGATTGCTGCTAAAATCTGGAATGAACATCAACGTGGCTCTAAAGTTACGACTGAACATCTGGAATATTGGCAAAAACATCATAATTACTGGGTTGCTGACAGAGAACAGGCTATTTGATTTTAAAAGAATATACTGCTTTCGTAAGGTTGCTCATCGTATGATGCAACCTTTTTTATTCAAATAAAATGAGCCTTTCGAATCAAAGAAAGCCTTGATTCTTCTTTGCTTCGTATATATATTGCGCCGTTTGAATTTTGCATTAATTTTTTAAAATACCCTCACATAGTTTCAAGGGAAAATTATGGATTTCAAATTCAGTGAAGAGCAAGAACTGATTCGGGAAACT
>JAIBAF010000104.1 GCA_019695335.1 bacterium | reverse complement strand
GATTTGAATTTGTAAAACGATTCGCAAAAGATGCCCGACGGCAATCAGGAGCAGAATAACCGAGGCTACTAAGGACGCTGGACGAGTCATAGGACCACCTCCTTAGTAAAATTTCGGAATATCTTGAATAATATTCAAGCAGCCTGATTTTTTTTCAAAGATCAATGCACTACGACGCCCATTTGCTGAACAGGATAGCGTTCGCCTGCAATGGCGCCGGGTTTGAATATCGTGTCGAGCAATCGCAAATCTTCAGCAGAAAATTTAATATCCGCCGCTTTCAGGTTTTCTTCCAGCCGGCTTCGTTTCGAAGTACCAATCAATGTGACGATATCTTTACCCTGATGCGCAACCCATGCAATGGCTACCTGCGACGGTGTGTATCCGCGCTTTTGTGAAAATTCATTTAATTGTTTAGCCGTGGCTTGGTTGCTTTCAAATTCTTTTCCTGAAAATCTCGGCAAATGAGCGCGAAAATCCGTCGGATCAAATTTTCCTGTAAGTGCACCCGATAAAAGCCCTCGGCTCAAAGCCCCGTAAGCAACCAAGGTAATTCCCAATTCGCGTGTTACCGGCAATATTTTTTCTTCGGCAATCCTGGTCGCTAAAGAATATTCCATTTCGACTGCGCCAACCGGATGTATGGTGTGCGCTTTGCGAATTTGTTCCGCTGACGCTTCCGAAAGGCCAATGTGCCGGATCACTCCTTGTTTCACCAAATCCGCCATCGCCCCGATCGTTTCCTCGACCGGAACAGACGGATCGATACGCCCCGGTTGATACAAATCAATATAATCCGTCCCAAGGCGTTGGAGAGAATAACTGATGAAATTCTTAATCGCTGAAGGACGCGTATCGAGCCCGAGAAATTCGCCCTTCGGGCCGCGCAATACGCCGAACTTAACGCTGATAAAAACTTTTTCGCGTTTTCCTTTGATCGCTTGCGCCAGCAACATTTCATTGTGGCCCATACCGTAAAAATCCCCAGCATTAAAAAATGTAATGCCGCGTTCGATCGCCATTTCAATCGTTGCCAGACTTTCGCGATCGTCCCGTGTTGCTTTGGAGCCGTAAAAATCCGACATGCCCATAAGCCCCAGACCAAACGGCGATACGGGTTGTCCGTTTCGCAGACTTAAAGTTGCTGATCCTCCCATGTGTAGCCTTTCGCTGATAAATGAATTTCGTTTTCATTTTTAATGTATATGGGATGCGATGAATAAAAAAGGTCTGAACCGCAGGAAGGATGGTCAATTTCTAAGATTGGCGGAAGGCGTGAGGCGTTTTTCCAGTTTGACTTTTAAAAAAACGATTGAAATTCGATACATCGTCGAAGGAAAGCTGATGAGCGATCTCCGTCACAGTCAGGCGCGTATTTTTCAGCAATGCTTTGGCTTCTGCCGTCAATTTTTCATGAACCCATTGTTTGACGGTTTTGCCGGTTTCTGCTTTTACAATACTGCTCAGATAATTAGGATGGACATGCAGGGCATCGGCATAATCCTGAACGTTCCATAACCGGTCTTCACCGCTTCGTATTAATTGCAGAAAATTTTTATTCAATGCCGCTTTAAAAAGTTTTGTGATTTCCGCCGGCCTGTTTTCAGCTTTGATTTTCGCCTGATGCGTCAAAAGTAATTCTTTGGTTTTGAAGAGCAAAGCAACCAGATGGTTGGCAACAATCCGTTGTTTAAACAGTGAATCGCCGTTGTATTCTTTGATCATGATCGAACAAAGTTCACGAATGCGTCCAAATAAATCTTTGGATAAATACATGACCGGAACCGTTTCATCGAATAGAAATGGAAAATCAATTTCCAATTTACCGGGATAATTGGCTTTCAAGAAAATTTCTGAAAACGTAATCATGAAACCTGTAACATTTTCTTCGATAGTAAACGATTTCAAATGACCGGGATTGGTAAAATAAAATGAAAAAGGCTTGAGCGGAAACCAATGCTGATCAATCGTATAATGTCCCTTGCCGGAAGCGATAACAAGAAATGTATAATAATTAGTACGAAAGAGCGGCGACGACATCGGTGGTTCGCCGTGTAATTTGTCAAGCGAATGGATGGTACAATCGAAAGACTGATCGATCTTTAAGTTGATCGAGCGAAAAAAATCAGAAATGCTGTTAAATAATTTATGTGCAGCCATCAGAGTAATATGTTTAGGTTTATCTTAAAAAGAGATGATTAATTATTGTACGTTGCGCGTACAGATTTTTCAAGTGAAAGTTATGAAGACATCAAACAAAATATTGACAACGTGCCATCATCCGTTATACATTAGGTCACTGCTACCGAATCATTGCTGATAAAAATCGGCATAATCTTCATAGACCCAATACCACATTATCATTCTTGAGGAGGAAATATGTTTTATCCCTTGAGGAATATTCTTTTTTTTATTGTATGTGCCGTTCATGTTTCGGCCGTGTTCGGACAAATCGGCTGGCAAAACCTCGGACCTAACGGAGGATTGATGGATGCCATGGCCGCCGACTATAAAACACCCGGACGCCTGATCGTTGGCACCGGAACAGGAGAATTCTACCGTTCCAATGACGACGGACAAACATGGTCGTTTCTGAGTAAAATTCCAAATGTCGTTATCAAACTTGTTATCGATTCTTCCGATGGTAACCGGATGTATGCGTCTGACGGCCAAACGATTTATTATTCGACCAATGGCGGTTCATCATGGACAGCCGCGGCCAACGACAATATTGAGAACGTGTTTGACATGTATGTCCATCCTTTGAATTCATCGCAGGTTTACGCCGTAAGCGCCGGAGGTATTTTCCGCAGCGTCAACGGCGGTCAAAGTTGGTCAGCCATTTACGAACCGGTCGACACCGCCGTAGTGTCGGCTTTCGCCTTCGACCCGCAGGACCCTCAGTCAAATTATTATGTCGGGCTGCAATTTGAAAGCGGACGGGCAACGATTGTATACACGAACAACGGCGTGAATTTCAACCAGGTATACCAACTGCCGCTCAATTGGAAAGCGACAAAATTGTACGTCAATGCAGCGGCCAATTCGCCGGTTATGGCTTTGATTGGAAGTACGGACAGCACCAAAATCATTCGAAGCATCAATGCCGGCGGTTCGTGGTCTATCCCGTTTGCAACCAATAAACCGTTGCTCAGTGGCTTTGCCAATCTTTCACAATACAATTGGGTAGCGCGCAAGGGCAGCATAATGGAATTTATCATCGGCACACCGTTCGGTATTTTAAAAACGAACAATGGCGGAAGTAATTGGATCGTTCTCAATAAATCTGTCGGGGAAGCGTGGACGACAACACTGACTCGTGCTCCCAATGATACGGCAAAATTTTACGGGCGTGCCATAGGCGAAACAGGTGTTTCTAAAATCACCTTGACCACCGCAGGCGTGCTGGCGTTTACCGATATCAATTATGGTTTGACGGCGACACAAATTAACAAAATCCATTACGTCAAAGGCGAAGACATCGTCGCGACGTCCAGCACCTACGAACTTCTCGTCAGTAAAAACGGTGGATTCGATTTTACTAATTTTGGGATCGGATTTGGCCATGACGTCGCAACGGGCTTTCGTTCCGACGTCAGCGGAGATTTTTACTGGATTACCAATGACGGATATATCTGGCAATCGCCCAATGGCATCACATCGGCCTTATGGGACAGTGTCAATTTTCCTGTTACATTCGACTCCGTGTTCGGCGGCCAAAGCATCAATTATCATGAAGAACTTTCCAATGAAGACTCCAGCATCATGGTTGTTGCCGTGGGAAAAAGCGGTGTACCTAATGGCACAGTGCTGTATAGCGTCGACGACGGACGGACATGGGTGAATATGAATTACGGAGGCGTTTTCAATACCGCCCGTCCAGCGGATGTCAACGTCGAATACGATCCGCTCACACGCGATGTTTTAATTTATGCATCAACTAATCAACAGATTCTTCAAACCCGGTTGAAAGGGCCTAAAACCTGGATACCCGTTTATACGACCACGGTCGGCTCGACGATCGATCAAATGAGTGCGCGTCATTACAATTTGATCGTTTTAACCGAAAATCAAAGTGGCAATAAAAAATTAGAACAAGCTTTCAGAGATTTCGGAACGGGGCAGTGGAGTGCTATTGATATTTCAAATACGTTCGGATCGATTCCTCAGTTTTCTCCCGACCGTTTAGACCATGTCTTCGCCGGTGAAGATGGCAACTATGTGATCATCGATTTTCCTGATCGCGTTCAAAAAGTTTATAAATCCGGTTTTGCAGGTAATTTTCAATGGGTAGAAATAACGGAATCACCGGTTGACCTGCTTGACTTTCAATCCGTCGCAGACGATTTTGATTATGAAGATCAAAGTTCGATTCTCTATGGCGCAGCCAATAATGGAATTTGGAGGCTCAAACAAACGCCGGTTATTTCCGTCGATTCTCTCATTCAGACGCCTTCCGCCTCGCTTAATACGGGCGATACTACCGAAGTCATCGTATCGTATCACAACAGCGGCGCGGCGTACGCTTATATTGACAGCTTTAAGATTTCAGGGCCCGCTGCGAATCAATTTTCTATCGCCGATTCTTACCTCGCACAACAAGGTATCGAACTGGGTTATCCACTCAGTATTAAATCAGCCACACCGGTTGAGTTGCGATTCGTTCCGCAATCGGTGGGAGTGCAACAAGCAACTTTGACGGCGTACTACAGCGGACGTTCGAGCCTGGGCAACGACAGCAGCATTACGCTGACGACTCAATTGCTCGGCAATGTCAAAGCTTCGCGCATCGGAACATCATTAAAAGGCGACACGCTGGATTTTGCCGGCGCTTTGCTCGGTGGATCCAAAACGCAGACTTTTACGCTGTTCAACAGCGGATCGGATGTACTGTACGTGTACGACGTGTACGTGGACACGGGCGATTATTTTGAAATTGCGAACATCAATGGAACCGACAGCGTCGAATTTGAAGTACAGCCGGGCAAAATACTTTCGATTGCTGTAACGTTTTCGCCTGACGATGCATCGAATTTCCGCGACCGGTTAATTGTGAAAAGTTCGGCATTTAATTTCATGACCAATACGCCCGACTCTACGCACGTAATCCGGCTGACGGGTACCGGTTCGGAAATTGAAATTGACAACCTTTCATCGTTATCGCCCGTTTATAATCGTGATTTAAGCATTGAAGTCAAGCTGGCGCAGCTTTCGGCTTCCGAAGTCAACGGATTTATAAAATACCGTGCACTGGGTAGTGGCGCGAGTGCGTACAAAGAAAAATCATTATCGCCATTACCCGGAGGCGGCAATACGGCTCGTTTCAGTGCAACCATTCCGCAGGAAGATATTACTGAAAAAGGATTACAATTTTACGTCGAAGTAACGTCCGGCGGTAAGACGATTCAATTTCCTTATTCGGAATTTCAAAATGCCGAGACGAATCCGTATACGATCGATGTCAGCATCCCCTCGCCCGGCATCAATAGCAGCGGTTCACTGACGCTCCCGGGAGGCACTTCGGCCAAAGCGTACCGGCTTGTTTCCATTCCGCTTAATCTGACGGACAAAACCCCGACAGGTGCGTTTCGCGAAAGCCGGCTCGGCGAATTAGGCGACAAAGGTGATTGGCAGCTTTACCGCTACAACAATCTTACTGAAAGATTTGTCACAGCATCCGACGGCTCTTTCGGCTTGATTGAGGCAGGTCGTTCGTACCTTCTTATCACCCGTCAACCTAAAACGTTGAATTCCGGCGCCGGTAAAACCGTAACGATCGACGACGCCGTTACGATCATTCAGCCGGGATGGAATATGATCGCCAATCCCTACGCGTTCAATATTTTGTGGACCGGTGTCGCCTATCTTAACAGTAAAATTAATTATGCCAATATCGTTGTTTTGCAAAACGGTAAATTCCGTTACGTGGATGATTTAGAAAATACGGATCTATCGGTTTTCGAGCTCGAACCGTGGAAAGGCTACATGTATTATTCCGAACCGGATAGTGGAATATTTCCACTTGTTTATCCACCAGTAACGTTGACCGCTCTGACAAAATCTTCTCGCCGAATAGTATCAAAATCGAATTTAAATAAAGGCGAGTATTTCATCAGACTCGGTTTGAAAAATGCAGACGATGTTTTATACCATACCGCAGGAGAAATTGAAGAGGCTTCGGATGGTTTTGACGGTTTTGATAAACGCTCATTGCCTGTTCTCGACCTTGACGACGTCCGGCTGATATTCAGTAATGCGCTGCATTCGGAATTCAAACCTATTTCACATGAAGGAAGTACTTGGGATTTTGAAATTCAAGGTGGAGCGGAAAAAACTTCCGTACAATTGTATATCGCAGATATTGCCGGACTTCCTGCCGGATACGAAGTTTGGATGATTGATCGTGGCCATAATGAAGTTCATACGATTTCCGACGGCAAGATCGATATAAACGTTTCATCAAAAAAACCGGCTCATTACCGTTTGATGGCCGGCACCCAAGCATACCTTGAACAGCAACAGTCAACCTTGATCCCGACGCAGTATTACCTTGGACAGAATTATCCCAATCCGTTTAACCCTACGACATCGATCCGGTACGGATTACCGCAACCATCCAAAGTCCGACTGACTGTTTATAATATTTTAGGACAAGAAGTCGTCACGCTGTTCAACGGCTTACAGAACGCATCGTCGTATGTTATTCCGTGGAATGGACGTAACGGTGTCGGACAAACAGTAGCCAGCGGATTATATATTTACCGGCTTGAAACACAAGCGCTGAATAGTAAAACCAAATTCACTCAAACCCGCAAAATGTTATTTCTGAAATAACTCAACACTAAAAATTTTAAAAATATCCGGAGTGATCTATGAAATATATTAAAATCTCAGTTGCTTTATTGCTCATCAACTTGCATATCGGTTCGGCGTATTTATTTGAAGTAACACCGGTTCAAGCTCAAGAACGCAAGCCGTTGGTCGCAGTGCTTGATTTACAAACAACGGGGGGAATCTTAAAATCTGAAGCTCAAGCGTTATCCGACCGATTGCGCAGCGAAATGCAGGAATTAAAATTCGACTTGATTGAACGTTCGCAGATGAATGCACTGCTGTCCGAGCAGGATTTTTCGATGTCTGATCTTGCCGATGAAGCCGCCATAACCAAAGCAGGAAAACTTTTGAGCGCCGAACAAATCGCCGTCGGTTCTATCGGTAAAGTTGGCCGTACTTATACAGTCGATGTACGATTGATCGACGTGTCCAGCGGTAAGGTGGTCAATTCATCCAAACAAGATTATAATGGTCCGACGGAAGGATTGGTGCAAGTGATGCGCAATATTGCCAGGATTTTTGCCGGATTGCAACCCCAGAAGATCTCTGTCGGCAGCAACACCAAATGGTGGGTTCTCAGCGGTCTAGCGGCGGCCGGTGGTGCAGCGGCTTATCTCTTGCTCGGAAAAAAAGACAGCGGCGTCAAATCGTTTCCTAATCCGCCGAGTCTCCCGGAATAAGTTTTTTCACATTGAAAATGACGGCGCCACGGAAATAGAAAGCATCACAATCAATGCCGCTAATGTGGTTATTCCTGCAATAAAAACAAAGTCGGTAATTTGCGGAGCATCGTTAGTTATAACCGTGACGGTTTGAATTTGATCCGAGCGAATCAAAATGATTCTTGAAGGTTTGGTTTCGCCGAATTTACGCGGTTCAAACTGATAGAATCCGTTTTCTTGTTTTTTTAAAAAACCACGCACATTTTTTTGCACTTTTCGTTTTTCATTAGTGTAAGTCAATCTTAC
>JAIBAF010000103.1 GCA_019695335.1 bacterium | reverse complement strand
GACGGTAGAATGCGATCGGATACAATTCCAAAAAAATCGATAACACCGACATGACCTGCTGGAATTTGTGTAAAACATTGCAGAAGCGCCAGAAATCCAAAAACTACAACTGCGACCGGACTGATACGAGCAATATTGAAGCTTACAGGATTTTCATGCTTATGCGCCGAAGCATTTCGCCACACTACAAGGGCGATCACGATTAAAATGATTGAAAAGACGAACAACATAACGTGTCTCCTTAATTTAATGTGTAAAAATAGATTTGATGGAAATGCAGGAAGTGCAGTTTGATTTACTGTCAACATACCGATTTTCTTTTCTCCCTGCAATGCCTATATTAGAAACGGTTTTCGATTTAAATCGAAGGAGGACAAACTATGAAAATTTTTACGGCCATCCGGGCATTAGTTTTTATGAGCGGGTTTGTCGGATTATGGGTTTGGCTTGCACTCATGTTCCACCGCCGATACGCTGATTTTTTTTCATTTAATTTTCATCCTGTGATTGTTATTGCCGGTTGGTTTATTTTTGCAATAGGGGCCGTATTGGGTTTAGCTTGCGTGGCTTCTTTTGTGATCTATGGAGAAGGAACGCCGGCGCCTTTTGACGCGCCGAGAAAATTCGTAGCGGTAGGGCCGTACTGTTATGTAAGAAATCCAATGTATATCGGCGGTTTTTTGGCGCTGATTGGTTTCGGATTCATCTATGAGTCTATGGCAATCGTAGCCTTCGGATTGCCTTGGGTACTTTTAGCCCATATTTTTGTACGGGTATACGAAGAGCCGGCGCTTCGCAGGCAATTCGGTCAGGAGTATGAAGATTATTGCGGTCGGGTCAATCGATGGATTCCGCGTTTTCACCATTAACTGCGGACTTTCGAAAAATTGATCTTCACTGTTTTACCTGTAAGCGAATCAACCGTACGAGCATCTTTTCCTGCTTTATACCGTCCCCAACGCGCCAGTTCTTCGATAATCGGCAGCAATTTAATTCCTTCCTGACTCAAAGTATATTCGACTCTTGGCGGAACTTCCGGATATATCTTTCGTACGATGAATCCATCTTTTTCCATTTGTCGTAATTGTAACGACAACATCTTTTCGGTAATTTTTGGCATTTTTCGTCGCAGTTCACTGAAACGAATCGTACCATTTTTGAGATACCAAAGAATAACGGTTTTCCATTTTCCACCGAGGAAAAACATAGCTACATCCAATGCACAATGAAATTTCTTGCCTTGTAACTCAAAATGCAGTTCTTGATTTTGGTACATCATAATTTTTTTTGATCCTTAATTGGTTGAAAAAACAGAATATATTCTGATTGTATACTTACTATACTTCTTGACAGCTCTTGTTAAAAGTAAAGGTGAAATATATATTAAACAATTCAAAACGATAAATCAAATTTCTAACCAAACAAGGAATCATTATGAAAATAGGTATTATCGGTACTGGAAATGTTGGCCAGACTCTGGGAACAGGCCTCAAGAAGCTAAATCATGAAGTCATGATCGGTTCGCGTAATCCTCAAAAAGAGGAGCTTCAAAAATGGGTGAAGGCCTCCGGCGGAAAAGCAGGAACTTTTGCAGAAGCGGCTGCATTTGGAGAAGTGATTTTTATCTGCACATTATGGGAAGGTACTGAGAACGCGATCAAAATGGCTGACGTCAAGAATTTTAAAAACAAAGTTGTCATTGACGTGACCAATCCATTGGATTTTTCGAAAGGCATGCCGCCACAGATGGCATTAGGTCACGTCACGTCCGGCGGTGAGCAAATTCAAGGCTGGATTCCCCAAGCTAAAGTTGTCAAAGCATTTAATATCATCACCGCGGCGTTTATGATCGACGGAAAATTCGGTAACGATCAACTCGATATGTTTATCGCCGGCAATGATGCGTCTGCCAAAAAAACCGTGACGGATTTGCTAACGGCTTTTCATTGGAATACGCATGATCTGGGTGGCCTCGAGCAATCGCGTATTCTGGAATATTTTGCAATGCTTTGGATCGCTTACGGTTTCAAAAATAACATTTGGAATCATGCGTTTAAATTAGTAAGAAAGTAAATCTTTAACGTAAGTCCAATTAAAAACTGCTTGTGAATTCGAGCAGTCTTGTTGTATTTTGTCATATTGATAGGATTACATCATGATTGCTCGATGTTCATTTTGGCTGGTTATCGTTGTCGTGATTGCGACTTCGGGCGTTTTCGCACAATCTCAGACCGATAATGGCGATTCATTGGTAATTGGTGCTGCGGATTCCTATGTTCTGGGGGAATATGCCTATTATCTTATCGACTCGGTCAATGCATGGTCCGTCAGCGATGTTGCTTCCGCCGGATTAAGTGAGACATTTGCTCATGCCAAAGAGCAAACGCCGGTTCTGGGCTACGATGCTCCAGTGGTATGGGTTCGCATAAAATTTTATAATCCGTCAGATGTAGACCAAGAACGCATAATCGAGTTGTCAACGCCGATTATCGATTATATTGAACTTTATTCGCCCTTAAATCAAAACTACCATTCCGAAAAAATAGGAAACTTACTTCCGTTCAACGAACGCATATTAAAACATCGTAACCCGGTATTTAAAATTACATTTCCAGCCCGCCAAAGCTCTGTCTGCTATTTTCGGCTTCAAAGTGACAATTCTCTGCAGATTTCTCTTGAATTGTGGACGGTGGATGCTTTTATCGCAAAAGTCAGAGTTGAATACCTCTTATTAGGAATTTTGTATGGCGCTTTAGTCGTCATGTTATTTTATAACTTGTTTGTGTTTTTTTCGGTACGCGATATTAGCTATCTGCATTATGTCGTGTACATCGGTAGTATGATTTTTGTACAAATGGCGACTAACGGACAAACGTTTGAATTTTTGTGGCCATCGGCCAAGCAATGGAACAACTGGAGTTTATTGATCAGTGTAGTTTTCTTATTACTATCGTCGGCGCAATTTTCGCGATCATTTCTTAAGATCAAGCTGTTCAGTAAAACCATTGATCGTATTATCCTTGGATTTATGGTTTTAACCGTGGTAATTGCCGCGATCGCTTTAGCAGCAGGTTCTATTCAAGTTGCGGCTCCGGTCGTTACCATCAATGGTGTATTGATGCCGTTGGTGTATCTCATGGCCGGCGTCCTGTCGCATCGTAAAGGCTATCACCCCGCACGCTATTTTCTCATCGCATGGTCGGTGTTGTTGACCGGCATGATTCTATATGCATTAAAAATTCTTGCACTGATTCCTTACAATGAGATTACCAATCACGTCGTCGACGTCGGAACGGTTCTGGAAATGATGCTGCTTTCGCTTGGTCTTGCCGACAGGATCAATACGATGAGGGAGGAATTGACTAGAACGGCGTTGGAAAAAGAGCACCTCGAGCGTGAGAAAGAAAACGAAAAGTTAAGATTGATCGAAGAACAAAAAAACGAGTTAGCAAAACAAGTTGCGGAAAGAACTTCCGATCTTACCAAGAAGAATGAAGAATTGGCGAAATTAAATGAAAGCAAGAATGAATACTTGGGATTTGTTGCTCACGATTTACGTAGCCCTCTGTCGATCATACTTGGTTATAGCGATCTTTTAATTGAAGATTTTAAAAGTGGTCGATTTCAATCGGAGTCGGCGGTCACGGATCTTTCAACGGTTTCGAAAGTTGCCCGGCAAATGTCCGAATTTATCAAGCAGGTTTTGGATATTTCCGCCATCGAATCAGGAAAAGTGCGGCTTAATTTGCAAGAAACCCGCATTGCGGACATTGTCAAACAGGCCGAGCTACTGCAACGCAGGATGGCCGAGCAAAAAAATATTCGTTTGATCATTGATCCGCTGGATAATTTACCGCCGATCTATTCCGACCATCAGAAGATTTGTGCAGTCATTGACAATTTGCTTTCCAATGCCATTAAATACACGTATCCCGGAGGCTCGGTTCACGTATTTGGCGAATCGAAAGAGCAGGAAATATGGATTCACATTGAAGATACCGGGCAAGGCCTGAGCAAGGACGATATGCAGAAAGTTTTTACGACATTTCGGCAACTCAGCGCGCGTCCTACGGGAGGTGAATCAAGCACTGGATTGGGATTGGCTATTGCAAAAAAAATTATCGAAATCCATAAAGGAAAAATCTGGGTTCAAAGCGAAAAGGGAGAAGGCAGCAAATTTAGCTTTTCCTTGCCAGTCATTCCAAAAGCCGGAGCCACTAAACAAAATGATGTGTCACAATTGATTAATCGGCGTTAAATTGATTTCGAGATTTCTTGCACAATTTCTTTAATGACGTTTTGTTTCGAAGTAAAAAAACTTTCTTTTGCTGAAGCCGTTCGTTTGATCATGCCGAACCGATAAGAAGTATCTGCAACTATTTTTTCCATTTCTGTATTAATATTCTCTATAGTTGCTTGGCTCTGGATAAATTCTTTTACAACTTCCGATCCGCTTAAAATATTGATCAGTGAAATGAATTTTGGTCGCACAAACCATTTAGCGATCCAATAATTTAACCAGGATGTTTTATAAACAATAATAGCCGGTTTTTCAAAATAAGCGACTTCAAGATTGATGGTTCCGGATTTAGATAAGATCAAGTCAGCCTCGGCAATAGCCTGATAAGTATTTGGCAACAATGTGACCGGTAAATCGTAGTTACTGACTATATTTTCAATAAGGTCTCTGTCGATATCTTCGGCAATATTGATCAGGATGGTAAGCGGATGAGTGCTGTTGAGTTTCTGAACACTACCAAGCATAACCGGAAGAATTTTTAGGATTTCCTGATTTCGGCTACCTGGAAATAAAGAAACCACCATCCGGCTCTCTTGCTTTTCAGCGCTTTTTTGATCATATTGTTTTGGAAGAAAATCAGAAATCGGATGTCCGAAAAAATAGCTGGGAATTCCGTGCTGACAGTATAGTTTGTGTTCAAATTGAAAAATCGGAAACACGGCATTGCAATATTTTTTAATAGTATGGATACGGGATTTCCTCCAGATCCAGACTTGCGGAGGGATAAAATAAAAAATTTTTGTCGATGATAGTTGTTTGATGCCGCGAATCGCTTTGGCAATACTAAGGTTAAAATCAGGAAAATCGATCAGAATAACGGCGTCGGGTTTGATTTCACGAATGGATTTCAGAACGAATTGACGGATTTTATAAATGCGTGGAAAGTTTCGGATAATTCCGGTGAATCCCATGACAGACAATGAATGAATATGAGCGATCAAAGAAACGCCGGCTTCACGCATACGGTTACCGCCTACGCCGACGATCTTGACTCCGGGAATAGCTTCTGATAAAGCCTTTGCCAATGCCGCTCCATAGCGTTCACCCGAAGGCTCTCCGGTTAAAATAAAAATGGTTGAAATGTTTTTCATCGTATCGTGTTGAATAAATCGAAACTAACATACATAAAAAAATATTGGATGTAAATGATAGAACAGCAAATTGAGTTTCTTCTGAAAGATTTGGTACAACTGGACTACGTGGTGTATGACAGTGATGCCGTGTTTGTGAAATTTTCTACGGCGCAGTTGCACCAGGGATTAATGAATGAAATCCAATCGCGTCTTTCACCGCAAGGTATGAGTGCGACGATTTCGAGTATTACGACTCAAAGCGAAACGGGTGTTTCAAAAGACATCATTATTTTGAAAATTGAACGTTCCGGTAATGGTTATGGTGGCGGCCGCAAATTGTTCAATCCTAAACCCTTCACACGTTATTTCAAATGGATGTCACATCCCGGATTTAATCTGGCGTTATTTATAATCACGTTTCTTGTAGTCTTTATCACCGGGGCTGCGACGATTTTAAACAAAGCGATTGCGGATGAATGGAATTTGACTACCGGATTCCAATTTTCAATATCATTGCTCGGAATTTTGACGGCACATGAATTTGGACATTATTTTGCAGCTAAATATCATAAACTGAATGTAACGTTGCCGTATTTTTTGCCGGGGATTTTAATTCCTCCGGGAGTTTTTGCCGGATTTGGCGGGACGACATTGTTTCCAGGAACGTTTGGGGCCTTTATTAAAATTAAATCGCCGATCAAGACTCGTACGCAATTAATGGATGTAGGCGCGGCGGGACCTATTGCAGGTTTTGTAGTGTGTTTGGGAGTTTTATTATACGGGTTTATAACGATTCCGGAAAAATCGTATGCGTATCAATTTTATGATCCGAATAGTTTATACGACGGTAATCCGGTTCTTTTTTTTGGCAGTTCGATTTTATTTTCTATCCTTGGGCAATTAGCCGATGTCAATATGCCGGCAATGTATGATATTATTCATTATCCTTTTATTTTTGCAGGCTGGTTTGGATTATTGGTAACAGCACTTAATTTATTACCGATAGGTCAACTTGACGGAGGACATATTACGTATGCACTTTTTGGACGTAACCAAAAGTATCTAGGCTACGTAGTATTTGGCGCCATTCTTATTTTAGGCTTTGGTCTCGACATATCCAGTTGGATTGCGTGGGCTATTTTGATATTGGTGTTGATCAAGATCAAACATCCACCCGTCATGTATGAGGACGAGCCATTGGATATGAAGCGTAAACTGATCGGCATCATTTCGATTATTATTTTTGTTCTCAGTTTTACACCGGCGCCGGTGTATGAAAAAATTTTGACTCGATAAATTTTTTTGTAAAGGCTCTACATGCGTTATTATTCCCGATATCAGACGACACGAAATATCCTTGGCGGCGATTATCCGATGGTCAAGTTGATGATCCTGATCAATGCCATTGTATTCGTGATTCAACAGATTGCCGGGCGTTCGGATATTGGATATTTTATTGCTGAACATCTTGCTTTGTCCAACCGGATATGGGACGGGGAAATATGGCAACTTGTGACGTATATGTTTTTGCACAGCGATATTTGGCATATATTATTTAATATGCTGGCCGTGTGGATGTTTGGTAAAGAATTGGAAATGGTTTGGGGTTCGTCAAAATTTCTACGGTATTATTTTGTGTGCGGCGTTGGAGCGGGACTGACGTTTTTATTATTTTCACAAGGAGCAGTGATCGGGGCTTCTGGAGCGGTGTTTGGAATTTTGTTGGCTTTCGGCATGATCTTTCCCGATCAGATTATTCTGATGAGCCTGCTTTTCCCGATCAAAGCGAAATATATGGTGCTGATATATGGGGTTATTACTTTTTTAAGTATTGCGAAGCCTGGCGGAGACAACATTGCCCATTTTGCTCATCTCGGCGGGATGGTGTTCGGCTTTCTATTTCTACGCAAAGATTGGATTGCTTCCAAAATCAATCGACTGGCTAGTTCACAGAATGCTAAAAAGCCTCAACCGACGATGTATGTTCGTCCCAAAGCTGAACGCAAACCCGAGGATAATTTACGCGAGAGGGTGGATGCGATTCTTGACAAAATCAACGAAGTAGGGTATGACCATTTGACCGATGAAGAGAAAAAGATTCTGTTAGACGCCAGCAATTCTCTTTCCGAAACCAACAAAAAAGACCACCATTAAAGGACGGCCTCATTGATTTTTCATCAGCGTATCGAACTTGCCCTTTCAAAAAGTCCGATCTGCATCGGCCTTGATCCGGATTTGAATAAATTGCCGCCTGTTTTTAAAAAAGAACCAGCCTCAATTCTTGAATTCAATAAAAAAATTATCGATGCCACTCACGATCTTGTTGGCGCTTTCAAACCTAATTTTGCTTTTTATGAAACGTTTGGGGCCGAAGGATGGGCCATTCTTGAAGCGACTATTCGTTTTATCCGTTCAACGGCACCGAAAGCGGTTATCATTG